>CAJQPR010000112.1 GCA_905480255.1 uncultured Woeseiaceae bacterium
GTCGGCCTTGCGACGCCGCGGCTGGGTCCGCGACACACTGAACGTGGGCGAGAGAATTACAATGAGCGGTGACCCGACGTATGACGGTTCGCCGAAGATGTTTATTCGCACCATCACTCGCGAAGATGGATCCTTGCTCGAGAACAAGGTGGGCAACTAGATGAGCGTCAGGACCAGTGCGTTTGTCCTCCTGCTGATCGCCTCGCCGGCGCTTAGTGCCGAGTCCGACTTCGTTGGTAAATGGGACCTGACCCTGAAGGAAGGCCGCATGACCAAGGAGGGACTCCTTGAAATTCGTGCCACAGACGATGGCTACGCTGCCTGGGTGGAGGGTGGAATTGCGCCGCTGATTATTGATGGCGACCGGATCGAAGTCGGCATTGACGACCGCGCAACGACGGGTGGTCGCCTGGTTCGTTACCTGCGTGGCAACCTCAAAGATGGCGAGTTGTCAGGAGACTATGGCCCGGAGCAGGAACCGACGCCCGAAGAGCTGGCGTTGTGCAAGCGTCTGCCGCTCGCGTGCATGGTCCCCACCGGCACATGGATGGCAGTACCCCATGTTCCGTTTGATACAACGGCAGAACCGCACCCCGTGGACCTCAGCGGCGCCTGGAGTATCACCGCCCGTCTCCTCAACAAATACACGAGTGACCTGACGGCAGCCGGCCAGGCCTGGCAAGACGAATATGACGTCAAAATGGACCTGCCCGGCCAGCGCTGCCAGGCGACGGGCCTGGTCAACGGCTGGGGATTTCGTGGCACCGATCCGGAAATATTTCAGTCCGACACGAAGATCACCATGGTGACCGGAAACGAGGTCCGCCGTATCTACCTCGACGGCCGGCAACCTCCCGAATACACGGACTGGTATCCAATGGGATTTTCCTCCGGACACTGGGAGGGCAAAACGCTGGTCGTCGAAACAACGTACCTGCAGCCGTCCGTTCGCGAATGGATGGGTGAACCGGTGGGCGAAAATGCGCGTGTTATCGAACGCTTCTGGCTCGACGAGGAAAACGATCAGCTGGTTGGCGTCCTTACGCTCCTTGATCCTGATAATTACAACGAGCCGCCAATGAAACACGCCCGCTGGCGCCGTGCACCAGACGATCAAATCCGTTTTCCGAGCCTATGCGACCCGGATTCCTTCTACCGGGAACTCTATGACGACGGCAAAATGGACGAATACTGGAAACGCTCGGACAGGCGGTTCTGAAGGAAATACGTTCTGCTATCATCCGCACTGCACGGAACTGACCGAACCCCATAGCTGTCAGTCTATGTGGGGTCTGCGGGCAAATCATCACGCGCGAGTCGCCGCGACAATCACCAAATGATCAATCCTGGAGCCATTTAGGTTGCGTCAGAAACTGTTAAGCACAGTGCTTCTGCTGGTAGCAGGCGCCGCAGCAAATAATTCGGCTGCGCAATTTGCCAATATGGTCGAACTCGGGGTCGATGGTGCCGAGCCCATTCGCCTCCTTCGCGTAAACGCAGAAGACATCGATATGCAGATGGACGGGCGACTGGACGAGGCTGTCTGGCAACGCGTCGAGCCTGTCGGTGAACTCCTGGTGATCGAACCGGATACTTTAGCCAAACCCCCTTATACGACGATCACGCGGATCTTTTACACCGACGAGGGCGTTTACGTGTCCTTTGAAATGGAGCAGCCGGAGGAAACGATCATCGAGCGTGCAGCGCCGCGAGATGCTTTTGACGTCAATCGCGACAATGTTGGATTTACCCTCGACACATCGGGAGACGGTCGTTACGGATACTGGATGAACCTGTCCCTGGGTGGTGCCGAAATGGACGGAACGATCCTGCCGGAACGCCAGTACGGCCGGGATTGGGATGGCGCCTGGTATGGTGCAACCCAGCGCACCGAGAACGGCTGGGTAGCGGAGTTCTATGTTCCCTGGTCACAAATGGCCATGCCGAAAGCTGACCAGCAGCGACGAATAGGGATCTACGTCAGCCGCAAGGTCGCCCACCTCAATGAGCGGTGGGGCTGGCCTGGACTGACGAATACGCAGCCGCGCTTCATGAGCGCAATGCAACCGCTCGCTCTGGAACAAGTCAACCCGCGTCAGCAATGGAGTGTTTTCCCTTATGCGTCGGGGACGCTGGACCGGGTCGACGACGAGGGAAAATTCAAAGTGGGCGCAGACCTGTTCTGGCGACCCTCCACGAATTTCCAAATGACAGCAACCATCAACCCGGATTTCGGCGCCGTAGAATCCGACAATGTCGACATCAACCTGACTGCCGACGAAACATTTTTCCCGGAGAAACGGCTGTTCTTTCTTGAAGGCCAGGAAATATTCGATATCAGCGGCAGCGAGGGTCAATTCGGCCAACAACCGCTAACCATCGTAAACACTCGGCGCATAGGCGGGCGACCTCGCGAGCTTGACCTCCAGGATGGTGTTGAGCTGAGCGATCGACAGGAACTGAAGCCAGCCGACATCATTGCTGCGACGAAGGCAACCGGCCAGATTGGCTCGTTTCGCTATGGCTTACTGGCCGCCGTGGAAGAGGACACTGACTACATCGCAAGCGATGATCAGTTCTATTCCATGCCCGGCCGGGATTTCGGCGCCGTCAGGGTGCTTTACGAAGACAGCATAGGCGCCGCTTACAGGGGGATTGGCTGGATTTCGACGCTTGCCGCACATCCAGATGCGGACGCCACGGTTCACGCCGCAGACTTCCACTACCTGACAACCAGCGGCAAATGGAGTTTTAATGGACAGGCCGTCTATTCAGATCTTGACGAAGACGGTGCCGGCAGCGGCTTCCTTGCTGACGCAACCTATACGCCAAGACAGGGCTTCGAACACAAAATCGCCGTGTCATTGCTCGACGATAAAATTGATGTGAACGATTTTGGCTACCAACGGCGCAACGATGCGAAAAATTTCAACTACCGGCTGAACTGGACGAAATCGGGACTGGAGATGATCCGCGACTTCAAGCTCAACCCGTTCATCCGCTACGAGGTCAACGGCGACGGATACCGGACCGACATTGGGATCGCCACAGGCTGGGACATTACGCTGAATAACCTGCATTCTATCGGTGGATTTATCGGCTACTTCCCTGAGCGTTACGACGACAGAAACAGTTTCGACAACGGAACCTTCAAAGTTCGCAGCCGCGTGTTCAGCGATCTCAGTTTTCGCACCGACACATCCAGACCGGTCAGTTTCTTTGTCCGGGCAGGCACTCGACCTGAGGACCTTTACGGGACGTCAATCGAGTCCCAGGTCGGCGTCACCTGGCGTCCACGGGAAAACCTCAGTTTTGAACTGAACGTCCGGCACAAAGACTACAACGGCTGGCTGCTGCACCAGGATGATGAAAACTTTACTTCGTTTAACGGGCCGCAATGGCAACCGCAGCTCAGCCTGGATTTCTATCCGTCATCAAAACAGCAACTCCGCTTAGCCATGCAATGGATCGGCATTCGCGCAGTGGAAGACAGGTTTTACGTACTACCGGACGGGACGACGGACTTGATTGAGGTGCCCAAGGCGCCCGGTGCCGAAGCGGATGATTTCAGCGTTTCGCAACTCAACTTTCAGATTCGATATCGTTGGCAGATTGCGCCCTTGTCAGACCTGTATATCGTCTACACGAAAGGCGACAAAAAAAAGACAGACTTAACGAGTTTTGGCAATATGTTCGACGACAACTGGAACGACCCGTTGGGCGACTTCCTGATCATCAAACTGAGATATCGACTAGGGTCCTGACAACAACGACGCAATGTGTGCGAGCGAAGGTCGGTGGTCTTTGTAGTCTCGCGTGACTGTCGTCAATTCACCGTCCCTTTCAAGAACAAGCGACGGAAATCCGTCGATGGGCGAATTTCGAGCAAGCTGAACCTGTTGCCGCAGAGCTTGCTCAATATCATCTGACCGGATATCGCTCGCAAATCTTCCGTTATCAAGGCCCAGTTCTGTCGCGAGCGTTTCAAGCGTATCAAGGTCTGAAGGGTTCATCGCACGCAGGTAATAGGCACGCTGGATTGCGTCAGTCATTTCATCGTATTTGTCCTGGTTACCGGCGGCGAGCACCGCTCGGCAGGCAGGATACGTAGAGCGTCGTGGTTTGCATTTTGTCCAGTAGTCGAAATTGAATTCCGTGCCAAGCATTCCCTGTATTCGCGTCCAGCCCTGCGGAATTTTTTCCAGAAGCTCTGGCGACATTGGCTGATCCGAGTCCGGAGCGAGGCCACCAACAATTTTCACGAGGCGAACTGAATCAGGGAGCTCCGCACACAAGCGGTCCGAAACGGGCCGAAAGCCCCAGCACCAGGAGCACATCGGGTCATGAAAGAAATACAGTACGGGTTTAGCCAGCAGCCTGAACCCGGCCCGACTTCAGACTCTGCAACCGTCGGCAGGCATCTTCAATGACGTCATCTTCCTTGGCAAAGCAGAATCGGACGATCGTCTCACCTTCGATGCCTTTGAAAAAGGATTCGCCGGGAACACTGGCAACGCCTGTTTTTTCAAGCAGGTGCATTGCTCGTTCCTTGCTGTTCGCTCCGGGCAGTGAAGAAACGTCGGCAAGCACATAGTAGGCGCCCTGCGGAACACACGGAGTCAGACCAACTTCGTCCAGCGCGCCGCACAAGACTTCCCGCTTTTTCCGATATTTCGCGGCGAGCTTTTCAAAATACTCGTCATCGAGTTCAGCAATGCCGGCCGCCGCACCCATCTGCAGTGGCGTCGGCGCACACACGTAAACCAGGTCGCTGAAATTGCCGATAGCTTCGGCCCACTTTGCATCGCAGATCGCGTAACCGATTCGCCAACCGGTAATACTGAAGGTCTTGGAGAGGCCCGATATGGTTATTGTCCGCTCCCACATGCCTGGCAGAGATGCAGCGCTGATGTGCTCCATGTCATCGAAAATAAAATGTTCATAGATCTCATCTGTAAAAACGAACAGATCATGGCGCTGGCAGAATTCAGCGATCATCTCAAGCTCGGCTCGCGTCCACACTTTGCCCGAAGGGTTTGAAGGGGTATTGACGATGATTGCCTTCGTCCGGCTCGTGACGGCGTTTTCAAGATCCTCCATCGAAAACGACCAGTCGGGCGCTTTTGTTTTCACAAACACGGGAACCGCTTCCGTCGCAATCAGGGTGGACTCGTGATAGCTGTAATACGGCTCGAAAAGGATCACTTCATCGCCAGGTTCAAGCAGAGCAAGACACGAACAATATAGCGCGCCGGTCGCGCCTGAACTGACGACAACGTTTGTTTCGGGATCCACGTCCAATCCTGCCCGGCGACGATATTTGTCTGCCAGCGCATTTCGCAATGGCGCGGTACCGTCGTGCCGTGAATAACTGTTCTCGCCTCTGTCGATCGCGGCCTTGGCCGCCTCAACAACCGGGGCTGGAACCGCCAGATCACAAACGCCCTGTGACAGGTTGACGCCGCCAACACGCTCACATTCAACACTCATAGCCCGCAATTCGGACTTTCTAACCCATTCATGGCGGGAACTTAATTTTAGTGACATATCTCTAATATTCCATTGTTTAGACAATTCTCGGACAGCTCGAATTCCGGTCGGGTCAGCGGCCCGCAGAGAATTCGATGTAGAATAATCACAGGCAAGCCAACAATGTACAAGCATATGAACAAATTATTGATCGCAGGGCTTCTCATCGTATGGAACATGCCGGCCGTGTCCCAGGAAGAGGAACCGGTTTTCACTGAAGAATCGACGAATTGCATCAACATTCGCCAGGTTCGGCGTACGGAAGTAGTCGACGACAAGAACATTCTTTTTCATATGAGTGGCAGTGTTGTCTACCACAACATTTTGCCTCGCCAATGCAGCGGGCTTGCACGTGAAGACCGGTTTTCGTACGAAGTATCCGTCAACAGACTCTGTCGCCTGGACTCAATCGCGGTGTTGTATAACAGCGGAACCGGCGGGTTGCGCGAAGGCAATCGATGTGGACTCGGGATGTTTCACAAGACTACCAAAGAGGATGCGGAAGCATTCAAAGAGGGTCTGAAACGCGGACCCGAAGCAAAACCGCTGCCTATGCCGGAACCCGGGGAAGTCGACGACGAGAACGACGAAGCCGCTGATCCGCAATCTGACTGAAACCTACAGGCTCCGGTCGAAAGATGCAGTCTTTATGAGTGCGAAAACGGGGATTCCCGGTTTCAGGCCAAGCTCCGCGATCGCATGACGTGTTAATTGAGCCTTTAGCGGCACACCATCAATACTCACAGAAACCGTCGCGAATGCGCTGCCCTCTAGTGGCACGACTTCGGTCAGTATTCCGCTGAGTACGTTTCGAACGCTGATTCCCTGCGGTTCAGTGGTCGCAAGTACTACATCACCGGCTCGTATCGATAGCCTCACACTGTCAGCATTTGCAGCACCTGCAATTAGTGGCACTGTGAGGTGTTGGCCATTGTGTGCGACACGAGTCAGGTGCAATTCATGCAGGTGCTCCACCACCGTGACATGGAGTATCGTGACCGCTTCAAACGGCATGCTGGATAATTGCAGATTGTCGTGGCTCAAAATGCTGCTGGCGGGCCCCGTTGCACATATTTTTCCGTTTTCAAGCACGACGACATCGTCTGCGAGGCGGGCCATTTCATTCACGGCGTGACTGACATAGATAGTGGGAATCCCGAAGCGCTTCGGCAGTTGCTCGAGATATGGAAGAATCTCACTCTTGCGTCCAACATCGAGTGCAGCCAGCGGCTCGTCCAGCAGAAGCAGTCCCGGCTGGGTTAGCAGAGTCCGCCCGATAGCGACCCGCTGACGTTCACCTCCCGAAAGTCCATTCACATTCCTCTGTAACAAAGACTCAAGATCGAATGCTGAGACAACTTCCTCATAGGAAATCTCCCGGTCGGAACGATCGCTACGCGAATGGGAATAGTGCAGATTTCCGGCAACATCCAGATGCGGGAACAGCCGCGCATCCTGAAACACGAAGCCGACAGGACGCTGATGTGGAGGTACACATATGCTATTCGCAGTTTCAAGCCACGTATCTCCGCCAAATCGCAAAGTACCCTCTGCGGCGGATTCAAAACCCGCAATGGCCCGCAACAATGTACTTTTGCCACTGCCGCTTGGCCCAAACAATCCCGTGACGCCAGCGAGATCAATGTTCTGATCAACAGCAAGGTCAAAGCCCGGGAAACTCACGCGAATCCGGAGCGAAAGACTTTTGGCCGCAGAATCAGACATTGAGCCGCCCTCCCCGTCGCAACGAATACACGAAAAGCAGAACCGCGAAAGCTGCCACCAGCAGACCGGCAGACAGAACGTGCGCTTCACCATAGTTCAGCGTTTCTACGTGTTCGTAAATGGCGATAGAAATGACGCGCGTCTTGCCGGGAATATTGCCTCCCACCATCAGGACCACACCGAACTCACCAATGGTGTGTGCAAAAGACAATACGGCAGCCGTTATAAATCCCCGGCGTGAAAGCGGCACTACAACAGAGAAGAATGCATCGAGCGGACCGGCCCGGAGACTTCCGGCTGCCTCGAGAGGCCCGCGGCCTATGGATTCAAAGGAATTCTGCAGCGGCTGCACCATGAACGGCAAGGAGTAGAAAATTGATGCGATGACCAGGCCGCTGAATGAGAACGTCAGCGCGTCACCGGTAACCTGAAGCCAGAACGAGCCAACGGGTGACGCAGGGCCAAGCGCAATCAAAAAGTAGAAACCAAGTACCGTTGGCGGCAGCACTAACGGCAACGCAGTTACCGCCTCAATTGCTGGCTTGAACCTGGAGTCGGTCCCGGAGAGCCACCACGCAAGGGGTGTACCAATCAGCAACAGGAATACTGTGGTCACGCCCGCGAGCGCAAGTGACAGCCAAAGAGGACCCAGGTCAGGCATCCAGCTAGTTTACGCCGTAGCCCAGTGAAACCATCATGTCCCTGGCGGTATCGCTATGCAGAAATACCAGGAATTCGGTCGCTGCGGTGTTATCGGCACCGTGAACCAGCAGAACGGCGTCCTGTCGTATTGGCGCGTGGAAGTCAGTCGGCACCGGCAGGTAGGCACTGCGAAACCCGCCGTCGGCGGCCAGCACACTCGACAGAGCAACCATCCCGACCTGGGCGTTGCCGGTGACAACCAGTGTGAATGTTTGACTGACGTTTTCACCAAACACCAACTTATCCGATACCGTCTCCCAGGCACCTATCGCCTTGATCGCTTCCTGCGCGGCGACGCCATAAGGCGCCAGCGAAGGATTGGCGATGGCAAATTTCCTGACGGCTGACTGCAACGCTGTTTGCTGCAGACCGTCCTGCCGGAATTCGCGCCCCGAAGCCAGTAATGCCAGCCGGCCCTTGGCATAGGTAAATCGACTGCCCGTAACGGCGTGGCCGGATTTCTCTAGCAGCGACGGCCTTTCCTGGTCGGCTGCAAGGAGTATGTCGTATGGCGCGCCGTTAACAATTTGTGCATAAAGCTGTCCCGTCGATCCACTGACAATCGTGATCGAGTGCGACGTCGTTGCCTCGAACACACCGACCATAGTGTTAAGCGCGGCGCGGAAATTGCTTGCAGCAGCGACGGTAGCCTCCTCCGCAGCGATCCATGGCGGCAGAAGCAGGATGGTCAGAATTGCGATCTTCATACCTACCTCCTGTCGATGCGATGCCAGTTACGAGTAGGCGTGCGTTGCTTCTGCCAGCCATAGTATGGATGTTTCGCCAGCAATTTCCTGTCCCGAAAAATAAACATCAATATTCCGCCGGCAACAAAGCCACCAATATGCGCCCAAAATGCAACTCCTCCTCCTTCAGCGCCATAGGATGCGACTCCGCTCAGCACCTGGACCAGGAACCAGTAACCGAGCATGAGGAAAGCGGGCACCGCGAATGTTGTCACATAGATCACGAAAATGAACAACATATGTACATGAACCCGCGGGTACAACAGGACATAGGCACCCATTACTCCACCGATAGCTCCTGAGGCACCGACCATCGGAACGGCCGAATCCGGATTCGACGCGACCTGAATAGTCGTCGCAGCCAATCCGCAAAGCAGGTAAAACGCTGCAAATCGCGCGGGGCCCATGGCGTCTTCAACATTGCCACCAAATATCCAGAGGAACCACATATTGCCAATAATGTGCATCCAGCCACCATGCATAAACATGGACGTAATGGCGGTATGCCAGCTACCTGAATCACTAAGCACACAGACACTCTCGGGACCCATTGGCAGGCGTGTTCCGGCAGGAACCATTTGCATCAGTTCGCCAGGAATCAATCCAAATTTACAGACTGATGCTGCGAGAGCGGGATCGCTGCCCATGCCTTGCAGCAACACCCAGGCGGCGATGTTTAACGCGACAATGAGAAAAGTCGCGTACGGCGTCAGTATCTGGGGATTGTCATCGCGGATCGGGAACATCGCGGTCGCCGATCAGGGAATCAGGCAGAAACCTGTTGTGGCCGCGATGGTCGCTCCGCCCTGACCCAGGCAAATGCTTCCGCAAGTTTCGCTGACTGATTGCCGTTCATGGCTGCCACGTTTACGCGCGCGTTCGGCAACATATAGATATGAAAATGCTGTTCTACCAGGAACTGCTCGTCTTCGCTGATGGGCAAGCAGGAAAACATCCCGTACTGCCGCTCGATAAAGGACGCGTCAAAACCTGGATTGGCGCTTTCGATTGTTTCTCTAACCGCTTTGCGCATCGACACAACATGATGGCGAATTTCATCCAGTTCCGACCGCCAAATTTGCTCGAGTTCCGGTGTGGAAAGAATTTCATGTACAACGGCAGCGCCATGGTTAGGCGCCATGAAATATAGCTGTCTTACTGTGTCTCGGAGTTTGCGCCGCACGCTTTCAATGTCTTTCGCGTCTTTTGAAACGATGACTGACAGAATGCCTGCTCTTTCACGATAGATACCGAAAGACTTTGATGACGATACTGTCAGCAACAACTGCGGCACTTTTGCCGAGATCAGTCTGAGCCCTGCAACATCTTCGTCAATTCCTTTTCCGAATCCCTGGTAGGCGACATCAACAAATGGAACAGCGCCGGTTTCGACAACGAGGTCGGCGAGCGAATCCCATTGCTCAATGGTGAGGTCCTGCCCTGTCGGATTGTGACAACAACCATGTAGCAACAAGAGGTCGTTTTCATTCATGGAGCGAAGATCTTCAAGCATGCCAGCAAAATCAAGCGTTGAACCTTGCTGATCGTAATAGCGATAAGTTCGTACCTGAATGCCGGCTTTTTCGAAGAATTCCAGCTGGTGCCCCCATACGGGCTCGGAAACCCAGACAACTGAATCTTCGGAAAGACTGTGGACAAACTCGGCGCCGGCACGCAATGCGCTGCCCGCACCGGGCGTCTGTGCAGAAACGATTCGCTCCTCGAGGAGCACCGGATGATTCGCACCAAGAACCAGCTCCTCGATGTCGCGACAATACTCAAGATTGCCAAGCGGCGACATGTATGACTTCGGGAGATCACGTGCGAAAAGCTGCTGCTCCGCCTGTCGCACTGCCCGCATAACCGGCACCTTGCCGGAATCATCTCGAAAGACGCCAATACCGAGATCGATCTTGTCCGGGCTCGGGTCTCCGGAAAGGCGAACAAACATGGCCTCAATCGGGTCGTTGGTGTAATCGCATAATTCTCTGAACATCAGGGGTACCGCGGATATTTGTTTATTTTGATAGTCAATCACATCTGGACGGCGAACGGTACCGTCGGGTCCGGACCAAACGAAACTGGACGGTCACAGATTCCCGCATATCGAAGACCGGGGACCGGACGTCGGTCTCAATGGGGCTCGCGTTAAACTCTTTTTTGACCACAAAACTCTGCTGCGATCGTCCATCCGGGAAAGGGCTTTTGAGGCTGTAACAATGCCCACGACGAAAGGAGTGCGCGAGACGAATTACTGCTGGCATTGACTCGCGCCGTTTCGCTTGTGCTCACTCGCCGCCGCGGCGGGCGGCACACTTCGGTGGTCCGGATCCTACGGGTTGGATGTTCGGTGATACTGCATTCTTGTTGCCATGCGCCGTACTCTACGCTCCGCGTCATGCACGGTCATACAGCGACAGCGTCCCGGATCGTTGTTGCTGTTGCACCATTTCACCTGGTTGGAGCGGCATACCATCTCTTCCGGCAGGGTGGTCTCGGTCAAGACGCCCAGTCGCTCGTAACGCACGAGTCCGGCATTCTTTGAATGCTTACCGGATACTCCGGCGTCAACCGCACACCCCGATATGAATATAAAGACAATGACTGGAAATATTCGCATGCTACCTGCCCCCTTGGATGCTGCTGTTTGTCGGGTTCCTGTAGCTTAGATAGTCAGGGCCGCAGTTCAGTTGCGTCAGGACCAGATCAAAAAGGAATTAGACGCACGCATAGATGCTGGTTGCCGGGTCGAACAGGCATATGCCGCTTAGCGAGGTAAGGCGAAAGCAATTAGCCGATCGCTCAATACTGTGTCCAGACGGGCATAGCCGCCGGAATAGATCACGACGTATTGCCTGCCATTCCACTCGTAGGTCATCGGCGTTGCGTTTCCCGGAGCCGGCAGTCGACCTCGCCATAATTCTGTACCGTCGGCAACATCGAACGCACGAATTTCGTGCTCCATGGTGGCGCCAATAAAGATCAGGCCGCCCGCCGTGATTATCGGGCCGCCAAGACTCGGCGTACCAAGCTTCAAGCCGGGCCCCACTGCAAGATCTTTCGTCGTACCGATGGTTTTTCGCCAGACAATTTTTCCACTTTCGAGATCCACGCCCGCGATGATTCCCCAGGGTGGCGGCGTACAGGGCAAACCCAGCGGCGACATCGCGAGATTTCTTTTCATTCCAAATGGAGCGCCTTCCTGTGGCGCCACTTCCTGATCGTGAAATACCTCGCGCATGTTGCCGAGCTCGTCGGCAGGAAAAAGCTGCACGTGATGAGCCATGTTACTCATGTTGACGACCAGCAGATTGCGGGACGGATCAAACGCAGCCCCGCCCCAGTTCGCGCCGCCGCCTGTGAACGGAAGCAGCGGCGTTCCCTGCTCGGAAGGCGGCGTGAATATGCCTTCGCTCCGCGACGCTTCAATGAGCTTTCTGCACTGACGTTTATCAAACCATGTGATGCCGAAGGCATCATCCGGCGACACCGTGTCCGGGACCAGTTGCGGCGTCGCCACCGGAAACGGCTGGGTCGGTGACAACGGCTCACCCTCTACAGCTCCTTGCGGAACAGCGCGCTCCTCCACCGGCAGAAATGGTTTGCCGGTTTCGCGATCGAGTACGAATACAAACCCGGTCTTGGTGACCTGGGCGACGACGTCGTGCAGGTCACCGTCTTTCCAGACCGAATAAAGTCCGGGTTGCGCCGGAACATCGTAATCCCAGACATCATGGTGAACAGTCTGAAAACTCCAGACGACTTCGCCGTTGTCAATATTCAGGGCAACCACCGAATTCGCGTGGCGATTGTCTCCGGGTCGCAGGCCGCCGTAAAAGTCAGGGCTCGGGCTCGTTGTTGGAAGAAATACCAATCCGCGCTCGATATCGACCGACATTGGTGCCCAAACATTTGCGTGACCTTCTACAGGATCTCCGGGCCCCTGCCAGTCACCTCGTACCGAATTGCCCGGGCCACGCGGAATCGGGTCAAAGTCCCATTTCGGTGCGCCTGTTCTGACATCGAAAGCCCGCACTGATCCAGCAGGTGCCGCAACCCGGGCATTGTCACTGATCGCGGAACCAACGATTACCGTATCGCCAGCGATTGCCGGCGGCGAGGTGATCTGAAACTCGCCTGGCCACCAAAGCTCCATCCCCGGATCGATTCGAACCTCGCCATTGGTCCCGAAGTCTTCGCAACGCGCACCACTCTTTGCATCAATCGCAAGCAAACGCGCATCGTTGGTTCCCATAAGAATGCGACTTGAACAGGGACCTTGATCCAGCGGATCTTCCCAGTGACTAACGCCCCTGCATACGTAGTTGTTTGCAGGCCGCTGCTCTGGATCGATCTCCGGATCAAAACGCCAGCGCTCGCTGCCAGTACCTGGATTCAATGCGATCACTTCATTAAACGGGGTACAGAAAATCAGCGAATCTTCGACGAGGATCGGCGTACCCTCTGTTGCTGAGTGGCGGATCAGATCAGGTCTTGCAGCAAGATCACCGGTTGAGTAATCCCATGCGACCTCGAGGGATTTGACGTTCTCGGGCGTTATTTCGGCAAGCGAACTGAAGCGATGGCCACCGACATCGGCGCCGTAAGAGCGCCAGTCCCCGCCTACGTCAATGGTGGACTGCGGGCGATCAATTTTGGTCGCCACTCCGTCGATGTCCAGCCCGTGGGCGCCCCCGAGATACCAGATCATCGAACCACCCAGAAATGGCATCAAACCAATCAGGACGACTACTGCAGATATGATCAGGAGTTTTTTCATTGGCTTTGCCGCTCGCGGGTATCCGAATCACATACTACCGTCGATACCGAGCATCCGTCACCGACTTCGCCAATGCAATATTTTTAACCACTCTTGGCGACTGGACAGATAAACTCTGTGGACTGTCTGATAAAGGAGAACGTCATGGTCCGTGTTGGTTTACTTGCAATGTCGCTGTTTGTGCTGAGCCCTGAAATTGGAGCGCAGGAAAACCCGGTCTGGGACCAGGCGAAAGTTAAGAACTACCTGCCACATATGACTGCACCGGAAGTTCGGGACCTGCTCACGCGTACCGACATGGTGATCATCCCCGTTGCATCGCTGGAACAGCATGGATTGCATTTGCCTATCGGGACGGACTACCTGAATGGCGTTGAGCGTGCCAAGCTCATCGCGCAGCGAACGGATGTCCTGGTTGCACCCATCCTCATGCCGGGACAGTCTCCGTATCACATGGGATTTCCAGGAACGATCACACTCTCCTCCGAGACCCTTCAGGCGGTTTATGTCGAGGCGGCACAGAGCCTGCTTCACCACGGCTTCAAACGCTTCCTGTTCCTGAATGCCCATGGCGGCAACCGGGCGACTACAACCTTCATCGTGGACCGGATTAACCAGGAGACTGCGGGCATCGCTGTTGATCTCGGCGCCGCGGCTGCGCCATTCCGGGAGGGAACGTCCATTCCAAAACCCAAAGTGTTTGATCGCCACGGCGGCGTTAGCGAAACCTCGAATTCGCTCTACCTGATGCCGTCACTGGTCGACATGGATGTTGCCGAGACTGCGACCTTGACCATGCCCGAGCACCTGGAAGCAATGATCCCCGACGTCGTTGCTGGTGATGAAACTGCGCTTCTGGTCTTACTCGCTGAGGGACTAAAGGCAGAAGAAACCGGTAAAGGAACCTCTTCGCATGAAATGTCTTCGACCGGGGTTTGGGGTATCAGGAACATCGAAGAATCGACAGCTGAACAGGGTCGCCAGGAATCCGAAGATCTTGTTCAGGC
>CAJQPR010000113.1 GCA_905480255.1 uncultured Woeseiaceae bacterium
CCCTGATCGATCGACTTGAAGAGCCCACCCTCATCGTCAGGCGCTTCGACGAGCGCGTAGACGATGCTCGAATCGGACTGGCTGATCGCAAGGTCAATCTTGCCAATCAACCCGCTCGGCAGGCCTTCGGTAATCTTGTTCCACGTCAGTCCGGCATCGACAGATTTATAAAGGCCGCCCTCTTCCTGCTCCCCGCCAGAAATAATCGTCCACGGCTTGCGCTCGGCCTTCCACGCGGTCGCAAAGACAACGTTTGGATTGCCTGGCAGGAGCTCTATGTCCGAAAAACCGACGGTATCCGAGATGAACAGCACTCTTTCCCAGGTCTGGCCGCCATCAGCTGTCTTGTAGACGCCACGCTCTTCGTTCGAATTAAATGCCTGGCCAATCGCGGCAACCCAGACAATGTTGTTGTCCGTTGGATCAATTTCGACGGCCCCGATATGACCGGTCTCTCTCAGGCCGACGTGATCCCAGGTATCGCCACCGTCGATCGACTTGTACATTCCTTTGCCGACGATCACGTTACTGCGCAGACCATCCGAACCAGTGCCAACATAAATAATATTGGCGTCGTTCTGTGCAACCGCGATATCACCGACTGACGGTGTTTCGAAGTAACCATCCGACACGTTGTGCCACGAAGTTCCGTAGTCGGTCGTCTTCCAGACACCACCGCCGGACGCACCTAGATAAAATGTCGAAGGCGCTGCAACCGTTCCCGCAACAGCGGTAACGCGACCGCCACGGGACGGGCCGATATTCCGATATTCGAAGGCGCTGAAATCCTGTGCGACGACGGAGCCGGTGAGCAATGCGAGTGCGGCGGAAGCCAGCAGTGAGGTCGTTCTTTTCATATTTTTATTCTCGAGGTTTGCGGGCACGTCAGAACATACCACTTTGGATCATTTCAGATACAAATCTGCGATCTTTTCGGCCAGGGGCGCGACATCCGGATCTGCCCGATTGGTCAAAACAATGACGGTTAACCGCTCATCCGGAAACTGCTGCATGAAGTTTCGATAGCCGCTCGTGCTGCCGCTATGATGGTAGCGCTTTTGGCCTTTGTATTGGTCGATTCGCCAGCCAAATCCGTAATTCTCAAGACCGGGCGTCCACGCGGCTTGCCGAAGCTCGGGGGAAATCAGCCCACCGTCATAAAGGGCCTGGTCCCATTTGAAAAGATCCTCAACGGATGAATAGATTCCACCGTCGCCAAGAACGGCGCTCCATGCACTCTGATCCGAAAACTCGATAAGCTTGTCAGTGACCGTGTAGCCATACGATCGATCTGGCACGGAGGTTTCGCCTCTTCGGTAAGCCACTGTACTGGCCATCCCAAGCGGGGTGAATATGTTTTGTTGCAGAAACGCCGGAAAGGACAATCCGGAGAGGTCTTCGACAAGCACCGCAAGAACCGCATAAGCCGAGTTGCTATATCGATATTCGCTGCCCGGAGCGAAATAGGTTCCCTCAGTGCCGGCGATGATTTCGACAACACCGCGGTCGAGAATCTGTTCCGGGAAAGGGTCGCCGTAAAGCGGCTCATAATCTTCGATACCCGATGTATGCTGCAACATATGGCGAATTTTTATGCCGTTCGCAAACTCAGGAAAATCGGGGAAAAACTTCGTTATGGAATCGTCGAGACTTAACTTGCCCTGGTCTGCCAGCATCAGTATCGAAGTGGCTGTAAATTGTTTGGTGACCGATGCCAGCCGAAAATTTGTCGACGGCGTTACCGGAATATCGTCCTCGACGCTGGCGAGCCCATAGCTCCTGGTGAGAATTGGTGCCCCATCCTTAATTACCATCACAGACGCGCCGGGCGTGCCATCCGGGCGATAGTCTGCAAACAATCGGTCCACCTCAGATTCCCGGTCCGACGAGCAGCCGGCAGCGACAAATATGACCAGCGCCCATAACGATTTCCGCATCTCCCCCTTCCTTTTTCAAGCATCGCCTTACACCGAAAGAGTGCAATAATCAGCCGGACATAACAATTCCCACGGAAACGATGATGACACGCCTGATCTACCCAGTATTTATCGCAGTGGCCCTTGCGGCCTGCGACTCCTCTCCTGTTGAAACCAGCCTTCCAGACGCCAACCGCATTACGATCTATTGCGGAACATTGATCGACGGGCTCGCAGATGTTCCGAAATCCAGGCAAACCGTGGCCATTGTGGATGGCAGGATCGAATCCGTGGCGGACGGCGCACCAGTTGCAGACGGTTACATCGACCTGTCTGAACACACCTGTCTGCCCGGGCTGATAGATACCCATACCCATATCGTCGAGCCGGCTGATACGGCTGATCTCAGTATTTATTACACCCGCAGCCAGGAAGATGAACAGGTTATAGCCAGCGCGAATGCAGCCGCCACACTCGGGGCCGGATTTACGACGGCGCGAAATGTTGGCGCCTACAACGGATGGGCCGGGCGCGTGCTTCGCGACCGCATCAATAGTGGGGAGATTGACGGACCCCGGATGCAGGTGGCCGGTTACTACCTGACGATACCCGGCGGCGGCGGGGATCTCGTGATTCCCGGGTATGCTGAGGAGGATATCCCTGCACGAGTTCGCACAGGAATCGCTCGCGGGCCCGACGAGTTCAGGAAGAAAGCACAGGGTGCTGTTGACGGCGGCGCGGACGTGCTCAAGGCCATTGCATCGGGCGCTGTCCTCGCTTTTGGCGGTGTGCCGGGCGCACGGGAGATGATGCCGGATGAACTCCAGGCCGTAGCCGAAGTTGCCCATGCGGCGGGTATCAAGCTCACCGCACACGCTCATGGCGCCCAGTCGATCAAGGATGCAATCCTTGCCGGCGCCGATTCGATCGAACATGCGTCACTTGCGGACGATGAGGCTATCGCCCTTGCCGTTGAGCATGACGTCGCCTTCTCAATGGACGTCTACAACGGAACGTACATTGCTACGGTTGGTGCTGAAGAGGGCTGGCCCGAGGAATTTCTGCGCAAGAATGATGAAACCACCGAAGCACAAAGACAGGTCTTCACCAAAGCACACGCCGCGGGCGTGCCGATTATTTTCGGGACCGACTCCGGCGTATACCCACACGGCGACAACGCAAAGATGTTCCCGATTATGGTTGAGCGCGGCATGACGCCAATGGAGGCTATCAAGGCAGCGACCTCGGTAGCGGCTCATTACATCGGTTGGGAAAGTGATGTCGGCGCAATCGAGCCCGGTCGCTATGGCGATATCATCGCTGTTCGTGGCGATCCGCTTGCTGATATCAGCATTCTTGAGTCTGTCGAGGTTGTCATCAAGGGCGGCGCTCGATTCAAGTAAGCAGTCCTCGTTCCGATTCTCGGGTTCTACCTATTCAAGAAAACCGTCTTCACCGGTAGTTTGAAATGAGGGAGATATTCACGAGTTTTGCGTGTGGAGGTGAGCGCCGTGAACGAGTCAAAGACCGTAAAAGAAATCGTGGAACTGGATGCCGAACAGCCTATCTGGGACCGTTGCTTCATGGTCGCCCCACTGGTGCTCGTGGGCACACGGGACGAGGACGGCAGCCTCGACCTCGCACCAAAGCACATGGCCTTTCCTATGGGCTGGCAGAACTATTTCGGGTTCGTTTGCAGCCCCAGTCACCTGACGCATATAAACATCGAGCGAACCGGTGAATTCACGGTCAGTTACACCAAACCATCGCAGGTCCTCTATGCCAGTCTTGCCGCCAGCCCGCGATATGAGGGCGGCGCGAAAACGGTCCTGCAGAGCTTCCCAACCTTTCCCGCGAAGAAGGTTGATGGCGAATTTATCGAAGACGCTTACCTGTTTCTCGAGTGTAAACACCACAAGACCATTGGTGGCTTCGGCGAGAACTGTCTTATCACCGGTGAAGTCGTCGCGGCCTATGCGCACCCGGACTACATCCGCTCGTCTGAACTCGACGACCAGGAACTGATTCACGACGCCCCGTTGCTGGCTTACCTGCCGCCGGGTCGCTTCGCAACGATTACGCGCTCGAACGCGTTTCCGTTCCCGGCGCACATGAAACGGTAGTACGACAATGAACAACGGTACGGCCGGACGCATACTCCAGCACATTCAGGATCAGCAAGACGATCTTATTGAGCTTCTGAAGCACATGGTCGATGCTGAATCGCCATCGGCAACGCCGCAAGCTCATCGGCTGATCACCGCCGTACTGACCGAAGCGCTGACTTCACTCGACTTCAGGGTTCGTATCCCGCAGGCCAGCAGTTCACACAGGCACATTTTTGCAAGGCGCGATAAGCGACAGAGAGACTTGCCGGCGCAGCTGCTTGTCGGACATTTCGACACGGTCTGGCCACTTGGAACAACGGCAAGGCGCCCTTTCACGATTGACGGCAACATCATCCGGGGACCTGGCGTTTTTGATATGAAGGGCGGTCTTACGCAGATCGTGTTTGCGTTGAAAGCACTGCAGGAACTGGACCTGCCAATGCCCCTGGAACCGCTGATATTTTTCAACTCCGACGAGGAAATTGGCAGCCGCTCTTCAACCAGGTATGTGCGGGCACTTGCGAAGAATGTGGAGCGCGCCTATGTACTGGAACCGTCGCTGGGTGAAGAAGGCGTTATTAAAACCGAACGCAAGGGGATAGGCAGATTCACGGTCACCGTGCACGGCAAGGCTGCGCATGCCGGCCTCGATCCCGAAGGAGGTGCCAGCGCGATTCTTGAACTGTCCCATGTCATTCAAACGCTGTTTGCGCTGAACGATCCCGACAAGGGAATCACGGTCAATGTCGGCACTATTGACGGCGGCTTGCAGCCAAATGTAATCGCGCCGCATAGCCAGGCCGTCGTCGACGTGCGCGTGCCGACAATTGCCGATGGCGAACGCATTGAAGAAACCATCCTTACTATGAAGCCGACGACACCCGGGGTCCGCCTGACAGTCGAAGGTGGAATCGGTCGACCATCCATGGAGCAAACGCCGCGCAACAAAGCCTTGTGGGAGCGAGCAGAATCACTTGGCAAGGAACTGGGACTCGAGCTGCAACAGGGTCGTGCCGGCGGTGGCTCCGACGGCAATACGACCAGTCAATACACCGCGACCCTCGATGGCCTGGGACCGGTCGGGCATGGCGCGCATGCGGAACATGAATTTCTTTACCTCGACAAGACACTGGAACGGACAGCGTTACTTGCGCTTCTGCTGCTGGTACCGCCGATCGAAAGGAGGTTGCCATGACCGTCACGTTGCTTAGCTCACTTACCCGAAACTCCGACCTGGATCGCGAGCCGTTCGAGATCGCCAGGCTGGCGAAAGAGCACTGGGCCACCGGCGACTTTGTCATGGGCGAAATAACAGGACCGAAAAACCGCCTGCTGGAGTTCGAGTTAGCATCGGGGCGCATGGTTCAGGCGCTGCGAAAAGACTGGGTGATAGGCGCATTTGGTAACCGGGCCGCAACGCTCGAGGCAGCGGGCAGCTGGAGGGATATATCCGGCGACTCGATGCACGCAATGACCAGTGCCGGTCTGTTTGGCACAGTCACGTCGCTATCGACATTGGTACCATCTCTGACCCGTCTGGACTACCAGGGGCATATCGTCAGGAATGGGAACAAGGTCTGCATGTCCGATTTCACGATTGGTAAAAGCGGCAAATATGATGTACCCACCGTTCTTCTTGTCGGCACATCAATGTCATCCGGAAAGACGACAACCGGACGGTTCGTAGTACACGAACTGGAAAGAATGGGAAAGCACGTGATCGGTGCCAAGCTGACCGGGGCCGGACGGTTCCGCGATATCCTCAGTTTCAGGGACGCCGGCGCCTGCTCCGTTTTCGATTTTGTCGACGCCGGTCTACCGTCGACGGTTGAGCCCGAAGATGTATTTCGTCAGGCGATACGCCCGCTGCTGCATCATATCGATAGCCTTAAACCGGATTTTGTTGTCGTCGAAGCAGGCGCGTCACCACTGGAGCCCTACAATGGCACCGCCGCCATCGACGAACTCGGCGAAGAGAATATCCGCTGCACGATTCTCTGCGCGTTCGATCCTTACGCCGTGGTGGGCGTCGAGAAAGCATTCGGTCTCAAACCCGACCTTGTCACGGGCCCGGCGACCAGCACATCTGCCGCCATTGACCTTGTGCGCAACCTGTCGGGCGCGGAGGGACTCAATGTCATGGATCCCGACAGCCTGCCGCGACTGCGGGAGATCCTCAGGCAGAAGCTGAACTTGTAGCCGACTGTCAGGAACCCGGACCGACGAGCCGCACAGCCGCATAGGAAAAATAAATAAACAGCAGAAGCACAGCTTCCGGTTTTTTGATGCCTCGCCCTGTGACATACAGGAACATCAGGACGAGAAAGGTCGTCACAAACAGGAATGGCAGATCAACGAGAAGAATTGCAGCAGGAACAACGACCGGCGAGATTACTGCTGCTATACCGGGCACCAGCAGTGTATCCAGAACATTACTGCCAACCAGGTTACCCACAGACAGTCCGCCGCGCTTTCGAAGCAAGGCCACAAAAGACACCGAAAGTTCGGGCAAGCTGCTACCCAATCCAATAACAATTGCGGATACCGCGACATCGCTTAACCCGACGTCGTCGGCGAATGATGCGGCAGAGACAACGGTCAGCTCGGCGGCAACTAGCAGCAGCCCCAGTCCGGCAGCAAGGATCAGCCAAGCTCGCCACGCATCCATGTGAGACGCTTCCCCACCCTCATCGGAAATTTCCGCACGTCGCAGAATCAGCACCGCGAGGTACGACACGTAATACAAGATCAGGATAATGCCTTCAATGCGTGTGATGACGCCGTCCCAGGCGAATATGAACACGGTGACGATGCTGCCAAGAAGGAAGAACATGTTCCTCGGCAGGAATTTTCGGTTCATCGCCTCGTAGCCAATAAAGCCGGCAACGCCGAATACCAGCGCGAACTGACCAATCGTGCTGCCGATGGCGCTGCCAATCACAATTCCGGAAAGATCCTCTCCCGCGAGACTGCGAAAAGACGCGTCGAATGCGACGAACAATTCGGGGAGGTCTGTGCCGATTGCCAGCACGAGCATGCCGAACAGGGCATCGGACAGGCGGTAACGGTCGGCGAGCGACATGGCACCTTTGATCAGGGTCTCTGATCCGAGCCACAATCCGGCCATGCCGACAATCAGCAGTAGTAAATCAATCATGCGGGTATTAGTTCTTCTTATTCAGGCTGGTCATTATTGAGGATAGCATTAGCGCGAAACATCATATCCGCAGACTGCAAAACTTTCATTCTCAGTTGTTCGTTGTAATTTGGCCGTTCGCTCAGAAATAATTTCACGGTATTGACCGCTGTATCAGAACGGTAGGCGTGCAGTGTCTCATCAAGCCAGCGTTTCGGGAAGAAGATATCGCCAGTCACCTGAATTTCCTGGAGCAATTCGAGGCTCGGCAGAATATATTGCTCGGAATCCGTAACGCGAAGCGGGTGGTGCAGATTGCCTAACGCATCGAGAACCCATGACTCAGTTGCCCGATTTGCCTCATCTGCCAGTGACGCAAAAAAATGATCCCGAACTTGCTGCTCTGATGACATGGACGGCGCTAAATACTCGAGTTTCCTAATGTTGTCGGGATTCTTCGTATTGCTGATTTGTTCCGCAACAATACGCGCAGCCTCGTCCGGCATTTTAACGGCAATGATTTGCGCGACTTCGATCAGGTCATTCTCTGCAAGGGGTAGACCCTCGACGTGCAAATCGCCTGACCAGACATCATGGGCTTTGCGAACCGCGTCCGAAGTGAGGGAGATCGCGACGAACGCCTCGAAGAATACT
Source organism: uncultured Woeseiaceae bacterium (assembly GCA_905480255.1). GTDB lineage: Bacteria > Pseudomonadota > Gammaproteobacteria > Steroidobacterales > Woeseiaceae > SZUA-117. The sequence goes on from CAJQPR010000113.1 coordinate 7,815, forward strand.
TTGCGCTTACTCGGCTCATCCTGAGCCAGGAGCGTATCCCAGAGGACCCGCTCGACGACAGGAGCATGGCCCTCACGTTGTGACTCTGAAAGAAGATTCCAGAAAGTTCTGCGCAGTTGCCCCAGTGCCAGGTTCAGGACCAGCTGGTTTTGCTCCACTTCCACAATATCCAGCAGGCGCAGGAAGTACGCCTCCGGACCAGGATCGGCGCCAGAGAGTATTTGCTCGTAAACGTTGACGAGTTCGGCAGCTCTCGCAACTTCGTCCAGCGAATTCCAGCTGGCCGGAGAGCTTATTGTTGCCGGTACAAGGCCATATCGGAAATGGCCACTATCGCCCGAATCGTCATCCTCCCATTGCGCCTGTATTCCCGATCTTCCGGCCGCATTGACCCAGACGTCGCTCCAGGTTTTCAGATTCTCGTCTGACTTCCTGTCGAGGATCTCAACCAGCGCTGGCCAGGTCGCATTGCCGAACGCGAATGTTTCGAGGTATTCCTGCATGCCCTCGCGAAAAAGCTCTTCGCCAATCATTTCTTCGAGATGGCGCATCATGATGGGCGCTTTGCTGTAGATGATGGCGCCATACATTTGCCCTGCTTCGTTCAGATTTGGAAGGTTCTGCCGAATCGGGTTTGCACCACTCGTTCGATCTACCGAATACGCGCTGGGGTAGTGGCGAACCAGGAAGTTCAGATCATGATTAACTTCGGGGAAACTGGGGTTGACGATTTTCGCCGCCATGAAATTGGCAAACACTTCCTTGGTCCAGACGTCATTGAACCACTCCATCGTTACAAGATTCCCGAACCACATATGCGCCGTCTCGTGTGCGATAAGGCCGGCCCGACCAAGCAGGCGGGTTTCCGATGGAGCTTCGTCGAGAAAAAGGCTCGAGGCCCGGTACTGTATGGCGCCGACATGCTCCATGCCTCCGTATTGAAATGCAGGAATCAGGGCAAAGCCAAATTTCTGATACGGATAGTCGATGCCGGTGTAATCCTCCAGCCAGTCAAGTGCAGCAACATGAAGTGCAAAAATTTCATCAACGTTACGCGCCACTTTTTCTTCGTCCGTTTCCCTATGCAGCATGGTTATCTGCCGGCCATCAATCTCTCTTGAATCTGTTTCGAACTTTCCGGCAACAAAAGAAAAAAGATACGAGCTGATCAGATCGGACTTCCGGAACCGGTACTCCAGGCGGCCCTCAACTTCGGTGACCTCCTCAATGGGCGCATTAGACATCGCTGTCCAGTCCGGCGGAATATTGAGAGTCAGCGAGTAACCGGCTTTGAGATCAGGCTGGTCAAAAAGCGGGAACGCCGTTCTTGCCCTGTCAGGCACAAACAAAGTGTAGAGGTATTCGGGGTTTCGGTTCAGCGATGACGATCCGGCAGTGAACTCAACTTCCACGGTGTTTTGCCCAATCACAAGGTCTGCAGTCGGAATAATGATGTGCTCATTTTCGAAGCGAAAATCCGCCGGTTCACCGTTACTGCTTACGCGCTTCACTTTGTCGTCGCTTTCGCGAAAGTCCAGTTGCAGGGGCTGGGACTTGTCGTTCAGCGTAAACGAGACAGAAACAAATCCTCCGATATCTGCTTGCTGCTCTTCCGGGATGAGAAACCGCAACCGGTAATGAATATCGGAAACAGCAGCCGCCCGATATTCCGCAAGCCCCAGGGAAACACCGGGCAAAACCTCAGGCGCAGTCTTGCTGCAGGACGCCAGCCCACTGAAGAAAATTACGGCCATAAGGAGCGCCGGGAAGCGAATGATTCTCATTGAATCTCTTGTGCTGCGTAGTCATGCCGACGCTAGCTGATATACATTAGCCAAGTCAAAAACCTGATGCTGAGTTAGAATTTCAGGCATCTAACCTGGAGGGGAATAATAGTGAGAGTTAATAGAATTCTGACCGTCACCGCACTGTTTGCTGTTGCAACGACCGTTCTGGCCGCCACCAACCCGTTCCGGGCTCAGCCGGGGTTTGGCGATATCGGCCGGGAGTGGGGATCGACAAGTGCCGTTTATACGACGCCTGAAGGTAATGTCTGGGTTGCCGAGAGGTGTGGAGAGAACACGTGCGTCGGTCACGAAGATCTCGATAATATATTTTTGTTTGATGCGGAAGGTAACTTACTCAAAAGTTTCGGTGCCGGCCTGATTGTCTGGCCCCATGGGATTCATGTCGACAATGACGGCAACGTCTGGGTCACTGACGCGCGTGGTCATGAAAATCGTGGGCACCAGGTTCACAAATTCAGCGCTGACGGCGAATTACTCATGAGCCTGGGTAAAGCCGGCGTTGCCGGCGATGGCACGGATGAATTCGACCAGCCGTCAGATGTCCTGGTTGCTCCGAACGGCAGCATCTTCGTCGTTGACGGGCACGGCGCCGCCGGCAACAACCGCGTCATGAAATTCGATTCGGACGGTGATTTCATCAAGACCTGGGGATCCACCGGGAAAGAAGACGGCGAGTTCCGCGACCCCCATGCGCTGGCGATGGATTCGACCGGAAGGCTGTTCGTTGGTGATCGCGCCAACAACCGAGTCCAGATCTTCACCCAGGACGGTGAACATCTCGAAACCTGGTCACAGTTCGGCCGGCCGAGCGGACTCTTCATCGATCACAATGACATCCTTTATGCCGCTGACTCAGAGTCGAACACGACCTGGGGCTTTAATCGCGGCTATTTGCGCGGAATTTATATCGGCAGCGCATTCGACGGCTTCGTCATGTACCACATACCCGATCCAAACCAGGATCCGGACAATGCCAGCACTACCGCTGCCGAAGGCGTTGCAGTGGACAGGGACGGCAACATTTACGGCGCAGAGGTCGGTCCGCAACAGATCGTCAAATACTCACGGCGCCGCTAGCTGACTCACCTTGCCAGCAGAGGTCAGAGCCTGGCTCTGACCTCTGTACAGTTTCATACTATGCAGGTCCGTTCCACATTGTGGAAGCGCTGCTGGTTCGATGGCAGGCCTGTTAGCTAGACTTCGCTGTCAATCAATCGCATAGCGCTAAATTGATCCACCCCGTGATGTAAACCCGGACCTGGTCCGGACATGAGTGACGGCGCCCTAGCCGGAACAGGATTAAAATAATGTCTGACCAAGAAGAAGTCGATATCGTCCTAGCAGACCTGCCTGACGACGAGCTTGTCGAGCAGATGTTCGATGATCTTTATGATGGTCTCGCCGATGAGGTCCGGGAAGGAACCGAAATTCTCCTGAGCCGGGGCTGGGATCCGAAGCGAGTGCTCGACGAAGCGCTGGTCGGCGGCATGACTATCGTTGGCATCGATTTTCGTGACGGAATTCTGTTCGTGCCGGAAGTCCTGCTCGCGGCAAACTCGATGAAATCCGGAATGGCGATTCTTCGACCACTGCTTGCCGAAACCGGTGCCGAGCCCGTCGGCAAAATGGTCATTGGCACGGTCAAAGGCGATATTCACGACATTGGCAAAAACCTCGTCGGCATGATGATGGAAGGCGCGGGATTCGAGGTTATCGATCTCGGTATCAACACGGATGCCGATACCTATATTGAAGCACTCGGCAATGAGAAGCCCGACATCCTGGGAATGTCCGCGCTTTTGACGACTACCATGCCGTATATGAAGGTTGTCATCGATACGATGAAAGAACGCGGCATCCGCGATGATTTTATCGTGCTCGTTGGCGGCGCCCCTCTGAACGAAGAGTTTGGTACCGCAATTGGTGCTGACGCCTACTGCCGTGATGCCGCGACAGCAGTCGAAGTCGCCAAGAACCTGATAGCTCAGCGGCGCGCGTCTTAGGCGCATGCGATGGCGGCCGGGACCCTGCTGTTAGCTTGCGGTGCCCTGGCCCGCGAACTGGTCGAGCTGCAAAAACGCAATCAGTGGGGACACATACGAATACAGTGTCTGCCCGCTGAGTTACACAATACGCCGCAAAGAATACCCGGTGCTGTTGACGAAGCACTGGAGAAATATAAACCGGAGTATGAGCACATATTCGTGGCCTACGCCGACTGCGGCACTGGCGGCCTGCTGGATCAGGTTCTCGAGCGACATGATGTCCAACGAATTCCAGGCGCACACTGTTATCAATTTTTTGCGGGCGCATCTGTTTTCGATGCATTCAGTGATGAGGAACCGGGTACGTTTTACCTGACCGATTTTCTCGCACGCCACTTCGATCGCCTGGTCGTAAAGAGCCTCGGGCTCGACAGACACCCGGAGCTAAAAGAGCAGTTTTTCGGCAACTATAAACGGCTTGTCTATTTGGCCCAGACTAAATCTGAAACGCTGTCGAAGGATGCAAGAAGTCACGCAGAGTTTTTAGGACTCGAGTACATCGAGCACTACACCGGTCTCGAACCCGTCGAATCAGTTCTTAGGGAGCAGGAAATCCGATGGCAAAACTAATCAGTATTTACTGGCGGGACATTCCTGCCCAGGTGGTTGGCCGACAGGGCCGTACAAACGTAAAAAAGGAACTGGAACCGCGTTTCGCCAAGGCTATTGACCGTGCAGCAATGCGGGCCGGGCGTGGTTCAAGTGACGCCTACCTGGAAGATTGGCGTCGCGAGACAGAGATGGTCACTGGCGATCTGGAAAAGCTCGTCGCTGAGCGCGTGGCAAGCCTGCAAAGCAGGTTTGATGACGAGTTTTTGGAGCGCGTTGTAAAAGCGGGCGGACTGATCGACAACGAAAAAGCCTGATAATGAGAACCCCAAAATGACACACACCGTAATAAGCTCAAGAAGCAAAGAAGTCATCATCGGCTTTGACCAGCCGTTTGTTGTGATTGGCGAGCGAATAAACCCTACAGGCCGCAAACTTCTTGCTGAGGAAATGAAAGCAGGCGACTACAGCAGGGTCCAGTCCGACGCACTTGCACAGGTCGCGGCCGGAGCGCAGGTACTGGACGTCAACGCAGGCATCCCGCTCGCCGACGAACCGGCAATCCTCGCCGAAAGCATCAAGCTGCTCCAGTCGATTACGGATGTGCCATTGTGCATCGACTCATCGATTGTTGAGGCACTCGAGGCCGGACTTGAGGTCTACGAAGGCAAGGCGCTTCTCAACTCGGTTACCGGCGAAGAAGAGCGACTCGAACGCGTACTGCCGCTCGTCAAAAAGTACGGTTGTGCTGTCGTGGCAATCTCAAATGACGACACCGGCATATCTGAGGATGTCAACGTGCGATTCGATGTTGCGAAGAAGATCGTCGAGCGCGCCATGGACTTCGGCATTCCGGCCAGCGACGTTATCGTTGATCCACTGGTAATGCCGATCGGGGCTATCAACTCTGCTGGTCAACAGGTCATGCAGATCGTCAAGCGGCTGCGGGACGAACTCAAAGTGAACACGACCTGCGGTGCGTCAAACCTGAGCTTTGGATTGCCCAATCGGAATGGCCTCAACTCGGCATTTATCAGCATGGCTATTGGCAGCGGTATGACATCTGCAATTACGAACCCGCTGCACAGTGAATTAATGCAGGCCGTGCGTGGGGCGAACGTCGTCATGGGACACGATCCCGAATGTTCCAGCTGGATTCACAATTACAGGGACCCCGCCGGAGGCGGTGGTGGCAATGCACCAGAGCGTGGCCGACGTGGCGGCCGACGTCGGCGGGAGCGCGGCTGATCCAATGGGCGTCCAAAGCGAACCGCTGATTGTATTTTCCCCATCGGGGAAGCGCGGCAGATTTCCGGAAGGCACCCCTGTACTTCAGGCGGCACGAAGCCTCGGTGTTGATATCGATTCGGTTTGTGGCGGCCGGGCGCTATGCGGTCGCTGTCAGGTCACAGTAGCCGAAGGCGAGCTTTCGAAACACGGAATCATATCGCGCGCGGAAAATTTGTCGCCAACCGGCGAAGCTGAAGCCCGACACCGCGAGCGGCGCGGACTTGCTGAAGACAGACGACTGAGTTGCCAGGCGACACTCTGCGGCGACATTGCCATCGATGTGCCGGAGTCGAGCCAGGTACACCGACAGGTTGTAAGAAAGCCTTACGAAGTTCACGACATTGAAATAAACCCGGTCACTCGTGCCTATTTCGTCGAAGTCGACAAACCGGACATGCATGATCCGAGTGGCGATCTCGAACGTCTGCAGAAAGCAATCACCCGCGACTGGCAAATTGACGGGTTAACTATTGCGCAGCCAGTGCTGCACCAGTTGCAAACGGTTTTGCGCAAAAACGACTGGAAGGTGACGGTCGCGATCAGGGAAGAGTCTGAAATCATCGCGATATGGCCGGGCTTCGTCGACCGGCTGTATGGCGTTGCGATCGATGTTGGTTCGACAACGATCGCCGCGCACCTTTGCGATCTCGCAAGCGGCGACGTCATCGGCAGCGCCGGTTGCATGAACCCGCAAATCCGTTTCGGCGAGGACCTGATGAGCCGGGTGTCTTACATCATGATGAATCCGGGCGGCGAAACAGAGCTGATCAGCACTGTTCGGCTTGCGATCAACGAATTGCTTGCTGATGTTGCTGAAGAAGCCGAACTGGATATCACAGATATCGTTGAACTGACGATCGCGGGCAACCCAATCATGCTGCACCTGGTCCTTGGCCTGAACCCGGTCGAGCTCGGGACGGCACCTTTCGCGCTGACCACCGATGCCGCAATGAGTATGCCGGCCAGGGATATCGGTCTCGAGATAAGCAGCGGTGGCTACGCCTATTCCCTGCCCTGCATCGCCGGGCATGTCGGAGCTGATACCGCGGGCGTACTGCTGGCTGAGGCGCCTTTCGATCGGGATGAAATCTCACTGATCGTCGACGTCGGCACGAACGCTGAAATGCTGCTCGGCAACCGGCATCGGCTGCTTGCAGCCTCCAGCCCAACCGGCCCGGCTTTCGAAGGTGCTCAAATCAGCGGTGGACAACGTGCCGCACCGGGCGCGATCGAACGTGTGCGAATTGACCCGCAAACACTGGAGCCGAAGTTCCAGGTTATAGGTTGTGAGTTGTGGTCCGATGATCCTGAGTTTGAAGAGAATTTGCCAGACTCGGGGGTTACCGGCATCTGTGGCTCCGGGATTATCGAGGCTATCGCAGAACTTTATCTTGCCGGCGTCATAAACCACGACGGAACGATCAATGGCGATTCGGCAAACCGATCATCGAGGGTCATCGCTAATGACAGGACTTTCTCCTATGCGCTTTTCGATGGCGATCCCGGAGTGACCATTCAACAAAATGATGTCAGGGCCATTCAGCTGGCCAAAGCAGCACTGTATGCCGGTGCCCGCCTCCTGATGGAAAAACTGGGCGTAGATAAAGTTGACCGAATTCGCCTCGCCGGTGCATTTGGGGCACATATCGACGTGAAGTACGCAATGGTTCTCGGGATGATTCCGGACTGCGTGCTCGAGCAGGTGTCGTCTGCTGGAAATGCTGCCGGCACCGGCGCTCGCATCGCATTGCTGGATCAGACATCTCGCAAACAGATCGAACTGCAAACAAGGAATGTGGAAAAGATCGAGACGGCGGTAGAGGAACGATTTCAACATCATTTTGTAGCCGCAATGTCGATACCGCATGAGTCCGACACGTTCAGCGAGTTGCAACAGATCGTGACATTGCCGGAAAGAAAACAACAACAACCCGCCGCGGGACGGAGGAGAAGAAGGCGATGAATGCGCCTCAGCAGAAATCAGAACGCGACGTGTTGACCAACGATTTGCGAGAGGCCTACATGGAAATTTTCCCGGCCTCCGACATCGAAGAAAAACTCAAAGTACTTGAACCTAACTCATATGTTGCCGTTACCTGTTCGCCAACCAAGGGTGTCGATGAGACGCTGGAGACGACCGAAAGATTGCTCGGACGGGGGTTTCGCGTTGCACCGCATATCGCGGCAAAAAACGTGCGTGACAAAAAGCACCTTACAGAGATCATGGCACGACTGAAGTCATTGGGAATTGAGAGCATCTTTGTGCCCGGTGGTGATCGACCGAAACCCGCTGGCGAATTCGGCACTGCATTCGAATTGCTCAGGGCGATCAGCGAATTCGATCATGAGATCCGCGAAATCGGCGTCGCAGCACATCCGGAAGGCCACCCCGATGTATCCGACGACGTTTTGTTCGAAGAGCTAAAAAAGAAACAGGAATATGCTCAATACATGGTTACGCAGATGTGCTTCGAGGCTGATGTAATTGGCGACTGGCTCATAGATATGCGCAAGCGTGGCATAACGCTGCCGGTCTGGATTGGCCTGCCCGGTGCAATCGAACGCAACCGGCTTATCAAGGCATCATTTAGAATCGGCGTTGGCGATTCACTTCGGTTTTTGCGAAAGAAATCCAAAGTTGCTGCCGAGTTGATGAAGTCGCCACTTTATCTTCCGGACGAACTGGTGCAAGGACTTGCCAGGTACCAGGTAATGCCTGGATCGAACGTGGCCGGATATCACCTGTTTTGCTTCAACCAGGTCGAGAATACAGAGACATGGCGCAACGAGGCCATTAACGCATTGATGTGAGCAGACGCGCCCACCGAAAACGTCGTACTGCCGGAGTCATCCGGCAACTGCCGTGGCAGCAGATCAGGAATCCCTGGTCTCCAGTAGAAGTTCTTCTTGAAGAACAGGTCGAGACTATTGTCGATGCGGCGCTCACCATACTGGAGACGCAAGGGTTTCGGTTCCTCGAAGAAGAAAGTCGGCGCTTGCTTGGTGAAGCGGGAGCAAATACTGGTGGTGACAACAGGATGGTCCGGTTCGATCGCGACCTCGTGCTCGAAAAAATCGCACTGGCGCCGTCCGGTTTTGGTCTGCGTGCAAGAAACCCGGAGCGCAATCTCCATATTGGCGACAACAATATGGTCTTCGCATCAGTGGGTGGCCCGGCTTTTGTCAGCGACCTCGATAACGGCCGCAGACCCGGCAACTACGATGAAATGTGTGACTATTTTCGCGTGATTCAGAGCCTGAATATTATTCACCAGGAAGGGGGTGGCTGTTTCGAGGCAATGGACCTGCCACCGGAGTCTCGTCACCTCGATCTTTATTTCGCGCAACTCACTCTACTGGACAAGAATGCCCAGGCCTATGCACTTGGCCGCGACCGGACGGTCGATTGCCTGGAGATGACAAGCATCGCGCTCGGCATTTCCCGGGAAGAACTGGCGAAGGATCCTGCCGTCCTGGCCATCATCAATACCAATTCGCCGATGCAGCTCGACATACCTATGACGGAAGCCGTCCTGGAACTCGCTGCTGCCAACCAGGTTTGTTGCATCACGCCATTTACGCTGGCCGGTTCGATGAGCCCGGTCACGCTGGCCGGCACGCTGGCGCAGCAGACCGCCGAAATCCTGGCCGTGGGCACATTTGCCCAGATCATTCGGCCTGGCGCGCCAATAATGTACGGGGCGTTTGCGTCCAATGTCGATATGCAAAGCGGCGCACCGGCACTCGGCACGCCTGAATATTCGAAAATGGCAATCGCCAGTGCACAAATCGCCCGACGCCTGGATATTCCGTTTCGCTCAAGCAATACAACAACTTCCAATTGCGTCGATGCGCAGTCCGCATACGAAAGCCAGATGTCACTTTGGGGGGCGGTGATGGGCCATACTCACCTGGTCAACCATGCGGCGGGTTGGCTCGAGGGCGGACTTACGGCGTCATTCGAAAAACTGATTATCGACGCCGAAATGTTGCAGATGATGGCTGAGGCATTGAAGCCAATCGCCGTCAACGAAGAAGAACTGGCACTCGACGCGATCGCGGAGGTGCCTCCAGGTGGACATCATTTCGGTACGGCACATACGCTGGAGAGATATGAAACTGCCTTTTACGCGCCAATCGTATCTGATCGGCAGAACTTTGAGGCCTGGCAGGAAGCGGGCAGTGTCGATGCCGCACAAAGAGCCAATACGATCTGGAAACAACTGCTGACCGAATATGAGAAGCCCGGAATTGATCCGGCCACCGAAGAGGCTTTGCGCTGTTATGTCGACAAACGCAAAG
>CAJQPR010000114.1 GCA_905480255.1 uncultured Woeseiaceae bacterium
TATTTTTCCTGACCAGGTACCTGCCGGACTTTTTGCGGCCTACGAAAGACTGATCAGGCCCCGGGCAAGCGCTAACGCATCGTTACGAGCTCTTCCGAGCTTGTCGGATGGATTGCCACAGTGTCGTCAAACTGTGCCTTCGTCGCGCCCATGCGAATCGCTACCGCGAACCCCTGTAGCATCTCGTCCGCGCCATCGCCAATAATGTGGCAGCCAACAATCTTTTCCTCAGCACCGGTGACGATGAGCTTCATCGCCGTCGGAACTTTGTTTTCACTGAATGCGTAAACCATCGGGTTGAATCGTGTCTCGTAGACTTTGACCTGGGCCCCGTATTGCTCGCGGGCCTTTTCTTCGGTTAGCCCAACGGTCCCAATCGGCGGGTGCGTGAAAATCACAGTTGGGATCGTGTGATACTCCAGACGCCGTTCCGGCATGTTGTTATACAAGCGATCGGCAAGACGCCGGCCGGCTGCAATAGCAACTGGCGTCAGCGCGTCGCGACCGGTGACATCTCCCAGCGCAAATATATGATCGACATTGGTCTTCTGCCAGTCGTCGGTTGGGATAAAGCCGTAGCCGTTCATTTCGACCCCGGCATTATCGAGATCCAGTGCTTCACTGTTGGGTGCTCGTCCCACTGCCCAGACGACCGCGTCATATTCACCAAACTCCCGGCCATCCTCAGCGATCAGTTGCAGACCGTTGTCTGTTTTCTTCAGCTCGTGCGGAACAACTCCGGTAATCAGGTCAATTCCGCTTTGGTGCATTGCCAGCTCGAGCTCTGTCCGCAGCATCTTGTCGAAGCTTCGCACAACACCTCCCTTGCGCACCAACACGGTCGTATCGGATCCAAGTGCGTTGAATACGCCGGCCAGCTCGACAGAGATATAGCCGCTCCCGACCAAAGCCACTCTTTGCGGACGCTCCTCCAGCTCGAAGAAACCGTCCGAGGTAATACCATGCTCAGCACCATGAATTCGGGGCACAATCGGAAAGCCTCCCGTCGCAATGACGAAACGGTCTGCCGTATATTGTTTGTCACCCACTGCCACGGTCTTGTCATCGATAAAGCTCGCATGCCCTTCGAGATAGATAACGTCGCGACGATCCAGGTTCGCCTCATAGATTCCGTTCAGCCGATGAATATAAGCATCGCGCTTTTTCTTCAGATCGGCCCAGTCATGTGAATTGACTGACACATCAAATCCGAAGTCGCCGGCATGCTTCATCTGGTGCGCGTGGTGGGCCGAATACCACATGATCTTTTTCGGTACGCAGCCGACATTGACGCAGGTACCACCAAGCGGACCTGACTCAACCACCGCCACTTTGATGCCATATTCTGCGGCACGCTGCGCGTGCGCGAGTCCGCCGCTCCCGCCGCCGATTACCAGTAGGTCAAAATGTGTAGTCACCGTAGTTTCCTTGCTCATCTATCCAGATTCTGCCGGCCGCCAAATGGCCGCGCTGTGATACCATCCTGCCGCGTATTCAATGCCTCAGGATTCTATGTTGAACCCGCTACTCGATTCCTCCGAACTGCCTCACTTCGATGCCATCAGACCGCAGCACGCGGTCCCGGCGCTCGAGGAGCTTATCGCAGCACATCGGCAAAAGCTCGCTGCCCTGCTGGATGATCCTGCTGCCCGGGATTTCCCGTCTCTGATCACACCGCTGGAAGAAATGAGCCATGAGCTCGGCCGGGTCTGGTCTCCGATAGGTCATCTGCAAAGCGTGCTGGACGACCCCGAATGGCGGGTCGCCTATAACGCTTCACTGCCATTAATGACCGAACATGGCACTGAATTATCACAGAACGAGCGATTGTACGACGCATACCAGGCGGTCGCCGATTCAATGCCTGCTGATGCCACCCCGCAAATGCAGAAACTGGTCGAGCAGGAGCTAAGGGACTTCCGACTTTCCGGCGTGGCACTCCCGGAGAAGGAAAAAGACCGCTACCGCGAAATCATGCAGGAGCTGGCTGCCCTCCAGGCAGCGTTTGATCAGAACGTGCAGGACGCAACCGATAACTGGCATTTCCAGACGGCGGACGAGAGCGACGTCGCAGGCATTCCGGAATCGGTTTTGAAAAGGGCTCGCCAGGATGCCGCAGACGAAGGTTCTGAGGGCTGGCTGTTCAAACTCGATTACCCAAACCATCACGCCATAATGACTCATTGCGATGCGCGTCATGTTCGCGAGACGTTCTACAGGGCCTGGTCGACCCGGGCATCGGAACAGGGGAGTGATCCGAAATGGGACAACAGTGGGAACATCGAACGGATTCTGGCGCTGCGACATGAGGCGGCCCGGATGGTGGGATTCGACAACTATGCCGACTATTCACTCGCTACCAAGATGGCGGGTACGGTTGACGAGGTCGTAAGCTTCCTCACAGAACTTGCGGATAAATCGAAAGCCACTGCGAAAAAGGAATTGGCAGATGTCCAGGCTATTGCGAAAGCCAAACTGCAAGCCTGGGACACCACCTATTACCTCGAAAAACTCAAACAGCAAAGATTTTCTATTTCCGACGAAGAGTTGCGGCAATACTTTCCGTTCACTGTCGTCAAAAAGGGCATGTTCGACGTCGCGGAAAGGCTCTACGGCATCACCGTTGTCGAGAACGCCGATGTCAGCTGCTGGCATGACACGGTTCGTTATTTCGAGATTCGGGATAGCGACGAAAAATTGATCGGCAGTTTTTATACCGACCTGTTTGCACGCAAAGGCAAACGTGGTGGCGCCTGGATGGACGAATGTGTCGTCAGGAAACAATTGTCCGGCAAGAAAACGCCCCCGGTGGGCTACCTGGTGTGCAATTTTCCACCCCCCGATGGTGAAGGCCTGTCGCTGCTGACACACAACGACGTGGTCACGCTCTTTCATGAATTCGGACATATGCTGCACCACCTGCTAACGGTTATAGATTATCCGAGCATTGCAGGAATCAACGGTGTGCCATGGGACGCGGTCGAACTTCCAAGTCAGTTCATGGAGAATTTCGCATGGAGCTACGACGTACTCCAGAAAGCCTCTTCGCACTATCAGTCCGGCGACCCGCTGCCCCGTGCGGTATTCGACAAGCTCGATGCCAGCCGTCATTTCGGCGAGGCGCTTGCCATGTTGCGGCAAGTCGAGTTGGCGCTCTTCGATTTTCGCCTGCACGCGGCCTATGACGAGGCAGCCGGCGGCCAGGTACTTGAAATGCTCGCGCAGGTTCGACGAGACGTCGCCATCATTGAGCATCCGGCATACAACCGGTTGCCGTGCAGTTTTTCGCATATTTTTGCCGGTGGCTATGCGGCAGGCTATTACAGTTACAAATGGGCGGAGGTGTTGGCGGCAGACGCATTTGCTGCCTTCGAGGAAGCAGGCATTTTTGACGCAGACACCGCGTCACGCTTTCGTCGCGAGATCCTGGAAATCGGCGGCAGCCGCGACTTCATGGAAGCCTATGTCGCGTTTCGTGGCCGCAAGCCAACGCTGGACGCACTACTTCGCCAGAGCGGCATAGGCAAAGCTGCATGAAAATTGCGACCTGGAACGTCAATTCACTGAAAGTGAGGTTGCCGCATGTGCTGGAATGGCTGGCAAGCGCCAGTCCTGACGTGCTGGTTCTGCAGGAAATCAAACAGATCACCGACGCCTTCGCTGCGGATACATTTTCGGAAATCGGCTACCAGAGCGTCGCAAGCGGTCAGAAAACCTACAACGGCGTCGCCGTCATCAGCCGCGAACCTTCCACTGATATCGTCACCGACTTTCCAGGATTTGAGGATCAACAGCGGCGCATCCTGGCAGCGACGATCGATGGCGTCCGGGTGGTTAATCTTTATGTACCTAACGGCAACAGTGTTGGTTCCGATAAATATGAGTACAAGCTTGGCTGGCTCAGAGCGCTCAGGGGCTTCCTTGAAAGCGAAATGAGGGCTCACGAAAACCTCGTGGTTTTAGGTGATTTCAACATTGCCCCGGATGATCGTGATGTGCACGACCCCGAAAAATGGGGGGAAGGCATTCTTTGCAGCCCGCCGGAGCGGCAGGCCCTGGAAGAATTGATCGGCCTGGGATTGTCAGATGTCTTTCGGCAATTCGACCAGGCCGAGAAAACCTTCAGCTGGTGGGATTACCGGGCCGCCGGCTTTCGACGCAATGCCGGGCTTCGTATCGACCTGATTCTCGCCAGCAAAGCGCTGGCGGACGTTTGCGAAGCAAGTTATATCGACCGGGAGCCCCGCACCTGGGAGCGTCCGTCCGACCACACGCCAGTAATTGCGGAGTTTTCCACCTGATATGACATATTCCCGGAACCAGGTCACTTTTTGCGTCGCGGCGGAAGTACCAGTTCCCGCAACGCGTTTGCCAATCGCTCAAAACGGCCAGTTCTTTCCGTTAAGCTACGAAGGACGAACAGGGAAGTGAACGCCGTTAATAGCCAGACTATTCTGAATTCGACGTTCACCTCACCAACCAAAAATAAGAAAAAGATGTTGAATTCTCAGGATCGCCGCAACGATTACGACGTGACGAATACCGTGCAGGTAAGCGATCCTGTGGCGGTTCGAAACGCGGTTAGCGACCTCTTCACCGAGGCGTTTCCTGGTGCGTCATTTGATAAATTGTGGCTCGCGTTCTATGACTTTGCGCGACTATTTTCCGGACAGTACCCGGGATACCTCGGTTGCGATACGACCTATCACGATATGCAGCACACGCTGGATATGACCCTCGCGTTGGCGCGCCTGGTTGCCGGTTACGAGAAGAGCGCGGACCCTGGTGAACGACTCGGCGCACACCGCGCGCAGATGACCATCGTGACTTCACTCTTTCATGACGCCGGCTATATTCGCCACATCGAGCGGGACAGGGACTTCACGAATGGCGCCGAATTTACGCTCTACCACGTTTCCCGCAGCGCCGATTTCCTGCGCCGCTACCTGCCAGAACTGGGCCTGTCGAAGGATGTTGCCGTCTCAAGCATGATCGTGCACTTCACCGGTTACGAGCTCGATCTGGACAACATAGAGCTGGACGATCCGCGTGACGCTATATGCGGCCACCTGCTTGGCACCGCAGATCTAATAGCGCAGATGGCCGACCGCTGCTATCTGGAGAAATGCAGGGATCGACTGTATACGGAGTTTGTTGTTGGTGGTGTTGCGGTCGAGAATGCGTCACCTGGCGAATATATGGTTCGCTACGAATCCGGAATCGACCTGCTTAAGAAGACGCCAACGTTTTATCAGCATGCGACACGGGATAGATTGCAGAAGAAATTCAACCGGGCGTATCGATATGCCGAGGTCTTGTTCGATGGACAGAACCCGTATGTCACCGCGATTCGTCGCAACCTCACTCATTTGGTCAAAGTGTTAAAGACGAATGGCTGGGAGTTGTTGCGGCGGGATCCACCATATTTTGTTGGCGTTGACGGTGCAGTTGAAAACATGGAATCCGTAGCCCAGGAACTGCTGGCCGCGATACCCAAAGAGCATCTGGAACTTCCGCCGAACAGCATGCCGGGCTAGAAAGCACCTGCGAAACGGCTACATTTCCAGGAAGTTGGGCCGCATCCTGATTCTTTCGATCCATGCGCCGATCGCAGGAAAATTCCCCAGGTCGAAACCCCCTTCAGCAGCAACATGGGTGTAAGCGAACAGAGCGACGTCCGCAATGCTCAATTCATTGCCAGTCAGATAATCGCTCTTCTCCAGCTGCTGCTCCAGCACACCGAGCGCTTTATAACCGCCTTGTTTTTTTTGCTCGAGTTCGGTCTGCCGGTCAGGCGGACTGCCGAGGTACTGAATAATGAAGCGTGACGTGGCGATATACGGTTCATGGCTGTACTGCTCGAAAAACAGCCACTGCAGAACTTCGGCCCGCACGAAGGCATCCCCGCGAAAGTACTCACTCCCATCGGCAAGAAAACACAGAATGGCATTTGACTCTGCAAGGCATCTTCCGTCCGGCAAAACCAGCAATGGAATCTTGCCATTGGCGTTCATCGCCAGGAATTCGGGCGTGTGAGTATCGCCTGCGAGTATGTCGACTTCCTGCCAATCAAAATCCATCCCCAGTTCCGCGCACAGTAGTTTGAGTTTGTAGCAATTACCTGAACGAGAGTCGCCATAAATCCTGAGCTTGCCCTGCGTCACGACTTGCTTCTGTCCAATATCCGAAGTCCCAGCACCTCGTGACGTTGCAGACGCCGATTGGCAAAAAAAGCCGCCACGCCACAGGCGGAAAATGCGTAGATGTGGTCTACGGGGCTTATGGTGTTACGGAAAAAACTGCGAAACGTATCTGAAGACAGGCCACCAACAACGCTGATTGGTTCCGCCTCGATATACCGCCCGGTCTCCAGCACGCCGATCATCAGGTTTCCCGTGTACGCGGCAACACCAGCGACAGCCAGCGCCATGACCGGGAACCGCCAGTCAAGCCCGCGTCCAAAGCGCTGCATCGCCACACCGATCAGCGCTCCGATCAGGATTGAGAACCAGGGAAATACCCGCCCGGTCGCCGCGGCAAATAATGCCCACAGCCAACAGAGCAGTAAAGCCACAGCGAGGCTGCCCACAAGACCCCGGAGCACCGACTGCTCGGCAAGGAGCTTCCGCCCATCGGCCGGCGGTAGTCGTCCCTCACTTTTGGGGGTGTGTTTTTGCTTCAGTCGAAACATGTACCTGGTGGTCGTGAGTGCTGTGACGGCCGCAGTATATTACAAGCTGAGCGATGGTATATTTCGGGGCTGTGACGTCCTGAGTGATCTGATCTTGACCATTGACGACAACCGGAGCCTGCGATGCATTTGATGAACCGCTCGATCAGACTATTGATTCTCCTCGTAGTTACAGCACTCGCAGCTTGTGCCTCGGCGCCACCGTCAACAGTCATCCGCACTGTATATAGTCCGGATCCCGACATGACCGGATTTAGCAATATCCTGGTTGTCAGTGTGACCGGAACCTATCAGTCCAGAGGCCAATTCGAACGCGAACTTGTCATGGCAATGTCGAGTAGCGAGATTACCGCGACAGCTTACTACACCGTAATTGGCAGAAATCCGCAGTTAACACGGTCGAATCTGCACAATGCGATTCGCAATCGTGATTTCGACGCCGTCATTTTTACGAGACTCAAAGGCCAGGAACAACAAGATCTCGCCCCTCTGCGGCCGATCGGCAGTAGCCTCGATCTTTTTGGCTACGACTACGATGAGCTCAATCGTGACGTTAGCATCGAACAGTCTCAGGCCATCACCTTTATCACGGAAGTCTATTCGACGGCGACGCAGAGAAAAATTTGGGCAATTGAATCGTTAAGCTTTGACAAAGCTACGGCAGCCGAGTTGATCAGCGAACAAGCAGCGATGATTTCCGCGCAGATAAAAAAGGACAAATTACTGGCCCGCTAGAAATACTTCAGCCGAATCAGGCGCTGCTCGTGTAGTTTTGCATGGCGAGTTCGGCGGCGGCCAGGTCCTCAAGCGCCGTTCCAACAGACTTGAACAGTGTTATTGCATCCGCGTCGACTCGGCCGGCTGCAATACCGCCAGCCAACTCTGATAGTTCAGCGCAAATATCCGCTTCGCTGATAGCACCACTCTCAATCGCCGAAACGATTTCCCCGGCCTCGGACAGCGCACCCGCCCGGGTATCGACATACACATTTGCGCGGTGTACAGCATCGGTATCCGCCTCCCGCATTCCGGGCTTGAATGCGCCGACAAGGTCCAGGTGCTGTCCATGCCTGAGCCAGGAACCCAGAACCAGTGGCTCAGTCGCCAGCGTCGCACAACTAATGATGTCTGCCTCAGAGACGGCGAGCTCGAGATTCTCTGCCACTGTCACCTTGAACGATGAGGCGCTGAATTTATCTGCCAGCTCCGAGGCCGCCTCCGGCCTTCTTCCCCAGATACATACGTGTTCGATCGGTCTTGCTGTCGCATGTGCAGCGATCAGGTGTGGCGCGAGGTTGCCGGTCCCCACCATCAGCAGGCGTCTTGAATCAGGACGGGACAGGTAGCTTGACGCCAGCGCGGAAGCCGCCGCGGTTCTGCGAACGGTAAGCTCGGTGCCATCCAGCACAGCTACAGGCACGCCGGTCACGGCGCTCATAAGGAAATAGCTGGCGAAGACGGCCGGGTAGTTGTGGCTGGCGTTGTCCGGAAAAACGGTCGCGATCTTGACTCCCATTCCCCCGCCCGGCTGCCAGGCCGGCATCAGCAGCATGGTGCCATCATTACCGCCGGGAACCGGCACATCGTGATGAGCGCGCTGTGGCGCCTGCACATTACTCGCGAAGGCTTTATCCAGGACCTGGATCAGCTGGTCATAAGGCAGCGCCGTGGCTACATCTTTGGCATCAAGTACGCGCATCGAGCGGACGAGAATAGCACTTCCACGGGACGCCAGCGCGCTGTAATGTTTATAGCTGGAGAACAAGAATAACAATGCAATTACAACGAAAACTAGGCCTTACGGCCGTACTTGCCGTGGTCATGGGCGACATGATCGGCTCGGGTATTTTTTTTACTCCGGGAGAGCTCGCCGCCGTTGCAACGGCGGAATGGCAGGTCTATTTCTTCTGGGCTCTGTGCGGTTTTATTACTCTTTGCGGCGCATTAACCCTGGCAGAATTGTCCGCGCTGATTCCGAAAGCAGGTGTTTCATATCACGCGCTCACCGAGGCATATGGACCGTTCGCCGGCTTCATGCAGGCCTGGATGATGGTGCTTGTCAGCGGACCGGGCGCAATCGCCGGCGTCGCAATCCTCTTCGGTCAACTGGCGAACCAGGTATTTGGCACAGGATCCAGCGGCATGCACCTGGTGTGGGCGTCTTCAGCGATCATTCTGTTTGCGCTGATTAACCTGCGTGGTGCCGAGTGGGGTGGCCGCACCCAGATTTTGCTAACGTCCATCAAAATCATTGGCCTCGCGGCACTGATTGTCGGCGGACTGTTCATTGCAAATCCTGCAGAAACGACCGGAAGCGCAAGTCTCAGCGATGATGAACAAGGACTGACCGGGCTTCTTCGCTTAATTGGGCTCGGAGTAGCGATCGTTCTGTTTACCTACGACGGCTGGATCGATGCATCCAACGTTGCCGGCGAAGTGAAGAATCCTAATCAAAATTTTCCGCTGGCGATGGGCGCGGGTGTTGTTTTGATTACCCTGATCTATCTCCTGGTGAACTACGCTTTTCTGCGCGTTGTTCCATTGGAGGTAATGCGTGAAAATCCAACGATGGTTGCTCCTATGGTTGCAGAAGCCGCGTTCGGACCCAGGGCAGGAGCCGGACTGAACGTATTGATGTGGGTTTCCATTTTTGGCGCACTCGGCGGGCTCATTATGACTTTGCCGCGTCTGTTCTACGCCGCGTCATCCGAGTACGTCGAACGAGCGGCAGGAACCTGGCTTCAGCCGTTTTTCCGGACAATCTCTCACCTCTCCAAGACGAAAGGCGTGCCCTCGGGTGCGATACTCTTTGCCGCCACCATTTCAATTGCGGCGCTGTTCTTTTTTGGATCTTTCTCCCGAATCGTTACATTCTTTGTTGTGCCATTCCAATTTATGAACATCCTGATGGTTTCTTCAATATTTAAACTTCGGCCGAAACTATCGCGGCCGGAATCTTACCGGCTGCCTGGTTATCCGTTTATTCCGGCTGTCTTTATTTTCGTCATGGCGCTCTTTCTGGTTGCAGCGCTCTTATACAATCCTCTCGACAGCTTGATCGGCATTGCTCTGACACTCGCCGGAGCACCGGTCTACAGGGTGTTGACTAAATCCGCCGGAGCGATGTCCGGTGAGTAGGTTCCGGGAGTATTTTCCACGCGCGAAGACGATCATTGGAATGATCCATTTGCCGCCGCTGCCAGGCTACTCCGATTCACCGGGCATCGAGTATGCGATCCGGCACGCCGCCGGCGATCTTCATGCTCTCGAGGCAGCCGGCGTCGACGGTGCGCTGATCGAAAACGAGTACGATCGGCCGCACCGGGTTGAGGCGACGCCTGAAACCACCGCTGCGATGACTCGCATAACACGAGCAGTTGTTCAGGAAAGCGACGTAGCCCGGGTTGGATGTGAAATCCTGCTGAACGACCCCAGAGCGTCACTAGCCGTTGCCAGGATGGCGGGTGCATCCTTCATCCGGACGGATTACTTCGTAGACCGGATGACTCGACCGGAGTACGGGGAGTTCCATATCGATCCCGAAGGCCTGCTGGGCTACCGGTCGTCAATTGGGGCCGACAATGTACTTATCCTCGCGGATATCCAGGTCAAGTATGCAAGCATGGTTGAGCCGAGGCCGTTGGCGGACTCGGCAAAACTTGCCCGGGACATGGGTGCCGACGCGGTCGTCGTCACCGGTAGCAAAAGCGGCAGTGCGCCGACTCTGAAAAGCCTGCGCGAGGCAGCGCAGGGCATTCCTGTTTTGATCGGCAGCGGACTCACTGCGAAAAACGCCAAACGGCTGCTCCAGGAATGCGACGGCGCAATCGTTGGAACATCATTGATGAAAAACAGGTTTATCGATCCGGCGGCAGTCGCTGAATTGATGTCACAGGTCGAGCGCGACTGAGATGGATATCGTTTGTGTCGGTGACTGTGGCATTGACCATTATTTACCGTCGAATGAGCGACTGCCTGGTGGGATTACCGCTAATTTCGCGCGCCATGCGCGCGATGTATTCCCCGCAGGCGACAGGATTCAGATCGTATCGTGTGTTGGTAACGATGATGCCGCCGAGCTGGTCATTGCGCCCCTCGAGAGTTCGGAAATCGAATGCCATATCGCACGCCTTGACGGTGCGACGCCCGTTCAATACATCGCGGTTGAGGGGAATGGGGAGAGGAATTTTGTCCGCTACGACGCGGGCGTTCTAAGTGACCTGGTTTTCTCCGGCAAGCAACGTGAACTGATAAGCGGGAGTGATTTGCTGGTGGCGCCGGTTTACTTACAGATTGTCGGGCTCTTCGATGAATTGATGGCTATAAAGACAAGCGGCCTGGTATCTGTCGATTTCGCCGATTTTCTTCAGCACCCTGATTTCCGTTTGCTGGAAGCCCGGATCGATCGGATAGATATCGGCTTCTTTGGTTTGACCATCGAGAATCGGTCCGCCATCGATCGAATCCGGGATCTTGCTGCATTGCACGGGAAGCTCTTTATCGTGACCCTTGGTGAACACGGAAGCCGCGCTTTCTTCAGAGATAAGCAATTCGACTGTCCGGCAGCGGACGTTACTGAGGTTGTTGACACTACCGGCGCCGGAGACGCATACGCCGCGGCTTTTCTTTCAGGTTATATTCACGGAGCCGACGTTCGGGATTCTATGCATCGCGGCGCGGCGCTTGCAGCAAAGGTAATCGGATTCGTCGGCAGCCATCGGTCCGGGAAGGAAATGGGAGTATGATCAGCAGTAACAAGGAGACCACATGGCAGCCTTAAGTATCGGGGTCCTTTTGTGGGTGGTTGTCCACCTGATCCCAAGCATCGAACAACCTCTTCGACAGCGTCTGATTTCCCGCCTCGGCGAAAATGGCTACAAAGGCGCCTTCGCGCTGACCATCCTCATTGCGCTTGTGCTGATTGTGCTTGGCTGGCGATCCGCACCGGAAGAATATCTTTACATTCTGCCTGCCTGGTCCCGGACCGTCGGTTTGTTCCTGATGATCCTGTCATTTGTTTTGTTGGGCGCAGCGCACTACCCATCGTTAATCAAGAGCTATGTGCGCCACCCCATGTTGATGGGTGTCTTTGTTTGGGCCGTCAGCCACCTCCTCATGAATGGCACGACGCGAGCACTGGTTCTTTTCGGCGGCCTGGGTTTGTGGGCGCTGCTGGAGATGCCCCTGATTAACAGGCGCGAGGGTGAGTACATCAAACCGGATGCACCGGATTTCAGCGGGGAGTTGAAGGGCGTGTTCATTAGCGGCGTCATATTCATCGTTGTGCTGATGCTGCATCCTTACTTCGCCGGCGTTACGCCCTTCCCCCGATGAACATACAATTTCAATGCCGACTTATCTCCGGGGAGCGCCCGGTTGCCTAGGAGTGTCAAAGAACTGGGTGAGGAGCTGGCCGCTATTTGCGAGAGCGCCGTAAGTCTTGAAGAACAACTGGCCGATGAGATCGCCCGGGTTCATCCCGATTACGTCGCTAGTGCAAAAAATCTCGTTCATTACGTCGCACTTCGTCAACATGACGCCCGGGAATTGCAGGAAGATCTTACCCGGCTGGGGCTATCATCTCTTAGCGCCTGTGAACGGCACGTCGTGGAGTCCCTTCAGACAGTGCGGCGGGCGCTGCTCAGAGTTAGCGGCGTTGACGATAGCGGACGACCGGAACCGCGTTTTGAAGAGGGGGAGCAGCGCCTTAAGAAGCATTCGAAAGACCTGCTAGGCGAGAATCCTGATGGTCGCGAAGTTCAGATCATGGTGACTCTGCCCACAGAAGCAGCGGAGAGCGGCCCGCTCGTTCATGAGCTTCTTGTCGCCGGCATGGATGTTGCGCGAATCAACTGCGCTCACGATAGCCGGGCCGAATGGCTCAGCATGATCAGGAATATCCGCCAGGCCAGCGAAGAAACCGGCAGAACCTGCAAAATTTCGATGGATCTGGCAGGACCCAAGGTGCGTACAGGGCCACTGTTACCCGGCCCCGGAGTATTGCGTATACGTCCTCGACGCGATGGCCTTGGCCGTGTCATAGCCCCCAGACGCATCCGCCTGGTCGCCGCTGAACCGCTGTTGCGGATCACAAAGCAGTCGGTCGTGCCGGTTCCTCAAACGCTCATCGACTTTGCAGAACCAGGTGACACGCTGCGGTTTCGCGACACGCGCGGGCGCGCCAGGCAATTAAAAATTGTGGTCAAAGACGAAAAGGGTCTGATCGTTGAAGCCCACAAGCGTGCCTATCTGGCAGCCGGTACGAAACTTCGACTTATTCGCGCTGACTCCGGTGAAAAGCTCAAGTTCCGGGTGGGACATTTACCGCCGGTGGAATTGCCTATCATTTTGGCAGTTGGCGACACGCTCGAACTCGATACGAGTTCCTTGCCGGGTAAGCCGGCAAAGATTACAGCAGACGGTACCGTGGTAAGACCGGCACGCATTTCATGCATACCACCGGAAGTCGTTGGTCGCATCCCGGTCGGCGCTCCGATTCTCCTCAATGATGGCAAAATCAAAGGCGTTGTCGAAGAAGCAAATGCTGACGGGCTCGTGATCCGCATAACCCATGCGAAACCCACCGGAAGCCGGCTTCGCGGCAATCGCAGCATTAATTTTCCCGGCACTGATTTGCAGTTTCACGGCCTCACCGAAACAGATCGACAGACGCTCGATTTTGTCACCGAATACGCAGACGCGGTCAGCCTGTCTTTTGTCAGAAGCCCTGCGGATGTCATCGCCCTGGAAGAGGAGCTTGAGAAGTATGACATTCGACCGGGCATTATTCCGAAAGTTGAAACGGAAGAAGCATTTCAGGAACTGCCACGAATTCTCCTGGCCGCCATGCGCACCTATCCGGTTGGCATCATGATTGCG
>CAJQPR010000115.1 GCA_905480255.1 uncultured Woeseiaceae bacterium
CCAATTGTCCAGTCCGTGTAGTGCGAGAGTGCATTTACGGTCTTGATTGACATCATCGGCCCTTCAAATGTCGACATGCCATAGAAAGACAGGGCAACGATCATGAATTTGATGATCGGATCGGTTCGAAGTTTATGCCACGCGCCGGACAGGGTCATGATGCCATTGATCATGCCGCCCCAGGATGGCGCCAGCAGGATGACGGAAAAGACCATGCCAAGTGACTGTGCCCAGTTCGGCAGCGATGTGTAATGCAGGTGATGAGGGCCCGCCCACATATAAATCGAGATCAGCGCCCAGAAGTGAACAACGGACAGACGATACGAATAAATCGGTCGGTCGGCCTGTTTGGGCACGAAGTAATACATCATGCCGAGGAAGCCGGCGGTCAGGAAAAATCCGACGGCATTGTGCCCGTACCACCATTGCATCATTCCATCGACGACGCCGGTGTAGATCCCGTAGGATTTCCACATGCTGACCGGAATGGCCAGGTTGTTAAAAATGTGCAGAACAGCGACCGTGATAATGAAGGCTGCGTAGAACCAGTTAGCTACATAGATATGTTTGACTCGCCGACGCCCGATCGTAAAGAAGAACACCAGGGCAAAAGATACCCAGACAACGGCAATCAAAAGATCGATCGGCCATTCGAGCTCGGCATATTCCTTACCCTGGGTGATGCCGAGTGGCAATGTGATCGCTGCGAGTACGATGACCGTCTGCCATCCCCAAAACGTGAATGCAGCCAGTTTGTCGAAGGCCAGGCGTACGTGGCAGGTGCGCTGCACGACGTAGTAGGCGGTGGCAAACAGTCCACAGCCACCAAACGCGAAAATTACCGCATTCGTATGTAGAGGTCGAAGGCGACTATAAGTCAGGAATGGCAGGTCGAAATTCAGCGCAGGCCAGATTAACTGGGCCGCGATTATGATTCCGACGAGCATTCCGACGACACCCCAGACGACGGTCATGATTGCGAATTGACGCACAACCTTGTCGTTGTAGCTCGATGTGTTATCCATAGGGTTTTTCCGGGTAACCTATTGTTGGTGCGGTAGTTTCTTGTTGGTTTGGAAGATGCCAGAACCGTCCGGCAGCGACCATAAGGATAAACCGTCGGTCGCCGTCCCGCTATTGTTAGCGAGAACTGTCTCGCTCCATCGTCGGGTAGTCCGTCAGATCAGGCGGATTTTCACGAATATGCGGGTGTTCTAATATACGGAGTGTTACGTATTTAAAAATTGGTGGGGTATCGGTCGCTTCCTCAGGAGCTGCGCGGAACCGAAGTGATTCCGACTGAGTGCCGCGGAAACCCGTCAGTAACAATCGTTTCAAGGTAGCCGTGCCAGGCGCCATAGCCAATGACAGGGAGAATCACGATGAGCCCAACGAAGGCCGTGAGCATGCCGATTATGAGACCCAGCATGATCAGCGCGAGCCAGACCATCATTGCAAACTTGTTCCTCAAAACGGCATTTATTGAAGTGACAATTGCAGTAATGCTGTCAACGTCGCGGTGCATGATCATTGGCAAAGAAAAAGCGCTGACGGAAAAGGTGACAATGGCGAAGAATGCTCCCACGGCTGTGCCTATAGTCAGGTATGGCACGAGGTCGCCGATCTCCGGACTGGCACTCATCGGGAAGAAAATGCTGATCATCACGGCGGCGCGGGCCCAGACAAGGAATACGATCAGGAGTGCGATAGCGAAAATCATCTCATTGCCGAGATGACGTTTAAATGCGGCACGAAGGCTTCTGGCCATCGAGGGATTCTGGCCGCGCTCAAGTTGCGCGCTGATTGCATAGAGTCCGATACAGGATAAAGGTGCAATGAAAACAAATCCGCCGAGCATTGCCAGCATGAACCAGTGACTGCCATATACCCAGGCCGTCCAGACAACAATCGCCATGACCAGCGCCATGAAAAAGCCATAGGTCAGGCTTTGCTGAGGGGACCTGCCCAGGTCAGCAATTCCTTTTTTAATCCAACCGAAAGGTGCGAAGTACGACAATTCCCTGCAGGGTGCGACAAAGGGCATCAATTCCTTGTCGATATCCTGGGACGGCTCCTCACTCAATTGGTCACTCCGGGAAAGAGATATCTCGTGCGCCGATAAGATAGCGGAAGCCGACGCCGACTACCCAGACGCTGTAGTCGTAAGGATCGGCGCCCAGTGTGAGAACTGTAGGAATGGTATCCGGAGCAACGCCGGCGAGCGCCCAATCGTTGGTTTCGAAGCTTTCGTAGCGAAGGTTCAGGTCGATATCGAGCCGGTCCGACTTCTGGTACCGGAGCTTCAGGCGCAGTGAATCGAAATCCGAATCTATATCCGGGAAGTCGCTCGGACTAACGCCGGTACGGTAGACCCGAATGCCCGTCTCACCGTCGGTATGCGTGTAGTCGAGAACGATATCGGTGTTTTCGCCAATATTGCGCCATTCAAGTCCGCCGCCGTAATGACTAAAGCTGTCGCTGTGGAAAGCAGACCAGTCCGGCGTGCCGAAGGACTCGCTGCCTGACTGATCGGCATCGATCGTCTCGCCGCCTACAAGAACGTATGCGGTGGTGTTCTCAGATACAGCCCAACTCACATCTGCGGAAATATGTGATGTCTCAGCCTGGTTCAGGCCCATTTGGGACTGTGTGTAGCTATCGTCGGCAAACATAGCGGAAATAGTCGCCGAAATTGGCAGGTTTGCCGGGGACGTCGATACCGTGAGTTCACCATATTCGCGGTAGCGATAGGCAAGATTGTATTTTCGCAACAGCGGATTCTGGCCGAAACTTGCGGCGATATTTTCGTCGTAACGATCAATTTCGCGCTTGGCCGCTCCACCTTTGATGCTGATATCAAGCCAGTTAGCGGGCCTCCAGCGGGCGCGCCCCCAACCATTGTCTTCAGTTTGCTCGGCGACTTCCTGGAAGTCACGGTCAAGTTCGCGTCGCTCATAACCGGCAGACAGTCGGAGTTGGTCGAACAGTTCGTATTCTCCACTTACGTGCATACGAGTCCGCTCGAAACTGTAAGGGGTGTTCGTCTCGGGGTCGGCAGAAACAAAGGTATCGACTATTACACGAGTCCAGGTGGCCTGCGCCGTCTGGTTGTCCCGTTCGTCGAATCGATAGCCGAGGATGATGCGTCCCTTCCGAATCGGTCGCGAAGTCAGGGTTACAGAGTAGTTGCTGGTGTCAACTTTTCCATCAAGGTTTGCGACGGGTAGCGCACCGGCGGCAAGATTCGGATTGATTGTGTAAGGGAGCAGCGGCTCGTTCTGTTTGCCGGTTCCGTTGGCAGCTGTGAAGCCAAGTACCGAGTTCCAGGTTTGAAAACGATAGCTACCTGTCAATGTCAGTTGCTGAAAGTCATTGTCGGGTTCCAGTGCCATGCGGTATGGATCGAATCCCGATGTGGCCGGATTATCGAAAAACGGATTCTCCCAGGTAAGCGATCCCGCCTTGTTATCGAAGAAGGAGCCGTACCAGGCAAGTGACAATGACAGCGGGCCGCTGGCATAGCGAAGTCCCAGGTCAATCGTGTCCGTCTGGTAATCGATCATCCTCGGCAACATGCTGGATTGTGTAAACCCTGAGCCAGACGTGATCTGGACGCCGTCCCGGTTTTCCTGCCTGAAGTCGGCAAAGAATTTGAATCCTGCCGACATCAAAAAGTGACCGCCAAGCATAACGTTCTGTCGGTCGCTGCCTATGTCCAGTGGATAAAGTGAATTGGCAAGTTCAGTGAAGCCTGCGGTTGAGCCTGCGGCGACCCACCCCGGCGGTAAACGCAGGAAGTCATTGCCTTCTGCCGTGAAGATCGTTTCCGTCGTGTCGAACTGCCGGTAAGGCAGCTCGTTGTAGCCAAGATATAGTCCGTAGCGACCTTGCCGGCCTGCTTCAACTTCGAACTCGCGGGCATCCAGCGCCAGGTCAGTGGCAGTCCAGCTCGCCTGAAATCCTTCGCTCGCATAACGGCCTTCGCCGTCCAGGGCGAGCTTGCCGCCTTCTTCGTCCAGGCCGGTCGCGTTGCCAAATCTCGCAGCGCTGTCGCTGACGTAGAGAGCACCTGCTTCATACTCTGCGTCGTAACCCTGTTCGAATGGACACAACTCACATTTCCAATCGCTGGTGTCTACCTGGGCCCAGGAAACAGCAGGAAGGAAGGAAAGGGCAATAGCCGTTGTCAGAATTTTGATTTTCACCTCGGTCACCGCATCAGTTTGGAACCGGAGGGATGATTCGAGCCATGCACCTGCGTGTGGCAGTTCATGCAGTTACGGCCTAACAAAAATTGCGATGGCGTGCCGCCCGCGAGGCCGTCAGCTGTGCTGGCGAGGCTCGGATGGCCGGCCTGTGAGTGACAACCCTGGCACATCATCGGTCCGCGCATCGTGATCATGCCCGGGTTATTTGAGCCGTGCGGGTCATGGCAGGTCGAGCAGTCTTCCGCGACCGGCGCATGCTCCCAGAGGTAGGGTCCGCGCTTTTCAGCGTGGCAGTCATAACAGGTGCCATTCAGAGTCTGGCGGGCAAACAGGTCGCTGGAGTCGTCACCATGGGTATCGTGACAACCGCTGCAGTCCATCTTCCCTTGTCGGAACGGATGTGAATACGGTTTCATCGCCTGCGATTTTTCATACTGGTGGCAATCGAAGCAGACATCCGGCTGCGTGGCTGTCGCCATCACAGGGTCCCGCGCAGCATGACTGGTATGGCAATCGGCACAAGCGACTTCGTCGTTGTCATGCCCACCGGCGTGCCAGGCAAGGCCCTCATCGCCTGTGTGGCAATTCATGCACATTTCGTTTTGCACAACCACCGGGGTTCCCGAATCGGAACCAAAGTTGATTGACGGTGGGCGTTCCTCACCGCGGCGTACCCGGCCTGCGTGATCGCCACTCGGACCATGGCAGGATTCGCATTGCAACTGGCCGTGGCCGAACGGTCCATTCGGATCGCTTGGTACCGCATGCTTCGTGCGAAAAACCGCGAGAGTCAGCTGGTCATCGTGGCACGCGAAACAGGAGTCCGCGCCTTCACGACTGTAGGCGGGATCTTCATCTTCAGCAGACTGTGCCAGAACGTAGCCAGGCAATGAAAAGACCACGAGGATCGCGGCAATCGCGATTCCCCGTGGTCTGATTTGTCGAAGCAGCTTCATGCGCACTCGCGCGTCAGTTCAGTAATCAATTGAACTGAAATTCGGCGACGCCATGGACTTCTTTAACGTCCGATGTCCGTCCCGGGCCGTGGCAAATTGCGCAGGTCTCCACCCCGGAGGATATCAGTGCGCTGTCAGCGGCTTTCGTCGCATTGAAGTCACCACCGTTCTGCTGCATGTGATCCGCAGCAAGCTGGTCTGCATGGCAGGTTGAGCACACCGCGGTATTCGGCGAGATCACGGTATCGTCAGTCGGCGTGGTGATATCTCCGCCAACATCGATTGTCGTGCCATGCACTTCAGCAGGGCTTACCGGGTAGAACGTGTCTTCACCTACAACATGGCAGCCTTCGCAGTTATTGAGTTTGCCGGGGTAGACGAAATCAAACACGTGCGCGGAGTTTCCGTAGCCACAGACTTCGAATGGAACGCCCGTAGCACCAGAGGCATGGATCGCGTGGATCATGTACTTCATGTCAACCGATGTATCGTCAGCGCCGAGTTCCATATCGCAGGATGATCCAGCGACACCACGCTTCGCCGCATCAGTCGCGTTCGGGTTGTGGCAGGTGACGCAGACCTGGGGATTGTCTGTCCGGTTATTGCCGTGTAATGACAAAGTCTTGTGGCAGTCGTCGCACTTGGCGACATCAACAACCATGCGCCTGTCTGATGCGGCGCCGCCATCAATGCCGAAGTACTCGACAACGTTCGTGACCGGGATGCGTTCGATATTTCCGTCGACATCTACGGCCGGGTGACCATCAATCGTAACCGCCGCAGTGCCGGTTGCAGTCGCGGGCAGGGCTATCGGTGATGTGACTCTGTACACGCCACCACCCAGGTCCGTTGCCGGTGGATTACCGAAGCAGGCCAGCGGGTTCATCGAGATTGGCTGCGCCGGATCGCGACCCGTACCCGTATTCGTGTAGTCGTCGGTATTCCAGGCGATGCCAACTGCCAGGCGGCTCGCGCCACCACCGCAGGTCGTGAATTCCGGATCAGCGAGGAGATCATACGGAGCATCGCCGTTGGTCGGATC
>CAJQPR010000116.1 GCA_905480255.1 uncultured Woeseiaceae bacterium
CAGACATGATGTCAGCTGAAGCACCAGGATCGCTGGATCAGGGCCTCTCGCTTATTAATTCAGATGCCATCGAGGCGCATCTCAGGTTTCTTGCCGATGACGCCCGTAAAGGGCGAATGACCGGCACGCCGGAGTACGACGAGGCGGCAGCCTATGTGGCGAAACACTTTGCCGAGATTGGTCTGGAAGCTGGCGGTGAAGATGGCAGTTGGTTCCAGGCTGTGCCGATGCTCGCGCGCAGAATTGACGTGGATTCAGCAACGGTCGTCTTTCATCAGGATGGCGTCGAAAAGGCGCAGCGCTGGAAAGAAGACTTCGTCATGGGTGGCGACGTTGTTCGAGCGGAAACAAACCTGACCGCAGAGGTCGTGTTTGTCGGATTCGGCATTCACGCGCCGGACATGGATTATTCGGACTACGACGGGATCGACGTCGAAGGCAAAATCGTCGCACTGTTTGGTGGTGCACCGGATCGCTTCCCGCACAATGAGCGCGCATTTTACTCATCGGGTCTGACCAAGGCAGAGGTCGCGGTATCCAGAGGTGCGGTTGGCACCATCAGTCTTCGGTCGCGCACCGACCAGAAACGATATTCATGGAAGCGCGTATCCGAAAATGCCGGCGTACGCCCGGGCATGTCCTGGATAAACCTGTCCGGCGATGCTGCGAATTTCTTTCCCGAGTTGCAGGGCGGCGCAATGATAAACGTACCGCCGGCCGAGCAACTGTTCAGCCGCGCGCCAATCACGTTTGAGGATGCACTGGATGCGGCCGACGCCGGTACGCCATTGTCAACGCCATTAGGCACGGAAGTCACGCTCGCAAGAAGGACAGAGCACGAGTCCATCACAAGCCCAAACGTCATCGGTATCATACGCGGCAGCGACCCCGAGCTTGCGAATGAATATGTAGTTTTCACGGCCCATCTCGACCACGTTGGTACCGGTGTCGCGATTGACGGGGACACCATTTACAACGGCATGTATGACAATGCCATGGGGTCCTCGATATTGATTGAAACCGCGCGTGCATTTGCCGCGATGCCGGAACCTCCGAAGCGATCAATAATGTTCATTGCGCTGACAGGCGAAGAGCGCGGCCTTGTCGGGTCGGACTACTATTCGCATTACCCCACGGTGCCTGAAGACGCGATAGTCGCAAACGTAAATCTCGATATGCCGCTATTTCTCTACCCGTTGGCGGACATCATCGCATTTGGTGCGGAACACTCATCCCTGGAAGGCGTCATCAACGAGGCGATTGCATTCGAAGGCTTCGATCTCACGCCCGACCCTATGCCGGAAGAAGTGATCTTTATTCGAAGCGACCAATACTCATTCGTAAAGCAGGGTGTGCCGTCCGTCTTCCTGGTTCCAGGCTTCACTTCGTCGGACGGTGACATCGATGGTGAAAAACTGTGGCGCGGGTTTCTCAAAACTTACTATCACCAGCCAAGCGATGATTTCAACCGTACGATCGACTGGCCTTCCGCTGTACGATTCGCCCGTGCAAATGTACGGATCGGTTATGCGGTCGCCGATGATGTCGATCGACCGACCTGGAATGAAGGCGATTTTTTTGGGGACAAATTCGCCCCATAAATTCCGCCACTTTTGACAATAATAAAGGCCCGCCGTAGTGCGGGCTTTTTTGTGTGACCTGTGCCTCAAAATTCCCGTGACCGGCGACAACGACTTCAGTGACAAGCTGTGTCACTTTGTGACCTTTCTTGGCACAACACAAGTCGCACACACAATAACTTCTCGTCTGTGGAAATAAATGTGATTTATTTCCTTATTTGAATCAGTACTTTGTATAAGGTCTGGTGTAGTTGGCACGGGAATCGCTTTACTTTATAGCAGTGTTGAAAAAAAGGGTGCCTGGTTTTAGGCGATGAATAAGTTAAACAAAGGCTTTACGTTAATTGAGTTGATGATCGTTGTTGCGATTATCGGCATTCTTGCCGCAGTCGCAATTCCCATGTACCGGGACTATACAATTCGTTCACAGATTGGCGAGGGGATCAATCTGGCCTCTGGTACGAAAGTGGCGGTCACCGAGTATTTTCAGGACCAGGGCACGCCGCCCACAAGCAATGCACAGGCAGGCGTTGACGATGTCATTGAGGGTAAATACGTCGCAAGCGTAAGCGTGGGTGTCGGTGGCATAGTCACCGTTACGTTTGGCGGCGACGCAAACGCTAACCTCGTTGCCACCGGTACGTTGTTAATGACGCCAGACTTTGTCACGAGCCCTGGCAGTGTTCAATGGGTCTGCGGCAGCGCTGGCTTACCGGACAAGTGGTTGCCTGCGGCCTGTCGTCCCTGAGTTTTCTTATCGTTTTGAGACCGGCTGTTGCTGTGTAATGCAGTGAATGCCACCACCACCCACCGCAACATCCGCGATGTTTACCTGAACGATTTCCCGATCCGGGAATAGTGACGCCAGCTTGTCACGCGCATCCTGATCCCGGTCAATACCGAATGAAGGCATCACGATAGCGCCATTGGCGATATAAAAGTTGATATAGGAACTGGCGAAAATCTCACTTTGGCGTTCCGCTTCGTAGGCTTCCTCGATAATCTCAACTTCGATCGCGCGGCCACACGCATCGACCTGGCCACTGATTGCGTCCAGGTTTGCCTGCATATTGTCGTAGCGCGCTGTGCCTTCGGCAGGGCAGATTTCAACCAATACTTTTCCTGGTCCAATGAAACAGGCGATGCCATCGATGTGACCATCGGTCTCGGTATCGTCAGGATCCCCTGGCAGCCACAAGACTTTTTCAGTGCCGAGCGCAGCGCACAGAATGTCAGTTGCTTCGCTCCGGCACAGCCCTGGATTCCTGTTCTGGTGCAATACATTCTGTTCTGTCGCCAGAACGGTTCCTTCTCCGTCGACATTGATGCCGCCGCCTTCCATATAAATCGTGGAAGTGAAAGTTGGAATGCCAAGGTACTCGGCAATGCGGTGACCGATCGCCGCGTCTTTACCCCAGGGCTCGTGTTTCTGGCCCCAGGCATTGAAGTGAAATATCGACGCGGCCAGGTCGCCATTGTCATTGAGAACAAAGTTGGGCCCAAAGTCCCGGGTCCATGAATCGTCAAGTGGCACAGCAAGAATCGTAACGTTCTTGCTGCACAGCTTGCGGGCAATCGGGACGCTGCCTGGTGTGCTCAACATCGTGACAGGTTCAAATGCCGCAATCGCGTTCGCTACGTCGGCCGTCGTTCGCTGGGCAGCTTCAAAGCTGTCGCCCCAGAAGTCGCTGCGGCAAGGCCATGCCATCCAGCAGCGTTCATGGGTTTCCCATTCCGCCGGCATTGAGTAGCCGGCCGAGGCTGCGGTTGGAAATGCGTCATCAATCATAATAGTCGAGACTACCGTCAAAACTCAGAATGTCCGCGTAAAGATCGGGCCGCCGGTCGCGAAACAATCCCCAGGCACTGCGTTCTTTGCGAATCTTCTCAAGATCCAGTTCCGCGAGTATGACGTCTTCGCCATCTCTGCCAGATTCCGCCAATTTGTCACCGGTATGATCAGTGATGAACGAACTACCGTAAAAAGTAACATCGCAGGACTCGCCTTTTTCAGTCCCGGTTCGGTTTGATGCAATTACCGGAATGCAATTGGCGGCAGAGTGCCCCTGCATTGTTCGTTGCCAGTGACCCGCACTATCGATTCGCGGGTAGTCGGGTTCGGAGCCAATCGCCGTCGGGTACAGCAGGGCCTCAGCCCCATGCAATGCCATGATTCGAGCGGCCTCAGGAAACCATTGGTCCCAGCAAATAGCGACGCCTATCGTTGCGTATTTTGTTTTCCAGACCCTGAACCCGGTATCTCCGGGGCTAAAATAGAATTTTTCCTGGTATCCAGGACTATGCGGGATGTGTGACTTTCTGTAGATGCCCAGCATCTCACCATCTGCATCTATGATTGCGATTGAGTTGAAGTAGGCGTTGTTACTTCGCTCATAAAAGCTTACAGGCAGAACGACAGCAAGCTCTTTCGCGATTGATTGAAAGCGCTGAATCAGTTTGTTGTCGCTTGCCGGACTCGCCAGTTCGAAGTACTGGCTGTCCATGTCCTTGCAGAAGTAGGGAGTTTCAAATAATTCCTGCAGCAAGATGATCTGCGCGCCAAGTGAAGCGGCTTCGCGGACCTTTTTTTCAGCGGCATTAATGTTCTTATCTCTGTCTCCGACACACGCCATCTGGGTGGCGGCGAAAGTCACAGTGCTCATGGCTACTCCGGCGAGATTGGTCTTCCGTGCATTATGCGGGGTAGCATGCTCGGCTTGTCAACGATGCGATTCCACGATATGACCCGCGAAACCCTGCAAACGATACGAGCATCAATTCTCGGCTCGGTTGCGCTTCTGCCATTGCTTGTCCTGCCATCCTTGGTTGGAGCATTAGTTGACCATGCAGGTTTCACTGAGGCTGAAGCCGGTTGGGTTGCTGCAGTTGGATTCGCCGGGAGTGCTCTCGGCGCGATCATCGCGGGCCTGCGCATCCGTCATTTCGACCCACGTACGCTTGCCATTACCGGCCTGGTGCTCCTGGCTGTGTTTGATGGCGCGTCGATATTCGCGGTCCAGCTGCCCACTTGGTTGTTTGTTACTTTTCGTTTCGTATCCGGGCTGGGTGGCGCTATTGCATATGCTGCTGTCATGGCGACTATCGCGACGATGTCGAATCCGGAGCGAGACTACGGCATCTTCATGGTCTTCCAGTTCGGCCTGAGTGCAATTGGCCTCTATTGGCTGCCATATCTGTTGCCGGTCATCGGTGTTGCCGGGCTTTTCAGCATTCTCGCAGTGGCGGCAGTTCTGTCGCTTCTGTTGCAAAACTCGGTCATTCATCGCGAAGCGGTTTCCGACGGAACAGCTGTCGAAATCAAGACATTGCTGCAACCGGCCGCGCTCATGGCAATGTTCGGCATTGGGCTCTATGAGATCGCCAACCTTGCCTATTACACCTACAGCGAGCGCATCGGACTTAGCATGGGGCTGAACGACTACCAGGTCGGCGAGGTCCTCGGAGTCGCAGCCCTTCTCGGCGTTCCCTCTGCGTTTGGTGTGGTTTGGTTAGGAGACCGTTTTGGCCAGTTAAAACCGCTTTTCCTCGCGCTGCTGGTTTCCATTATCGGACTACTTATTCTCGTTTATCCGATCGGGAAGGTCAGTTATTCGATTACCATGTACATGATGGGCGCTGCCTGGGCGTTTGGGCTTGCTTACTTTTATGCAATCGAAGCTCGCATCGATCCGGGAGGAAGTGTTGTCGTCGTTGGCGGATTCTTTACGTCCAGTGGCGCTGTTTTGGGCCCGGCGATTGCTGCAGCATTGGTCAAACCGGATTTCTATGACGACGTATTGCTATTCGCCGTTGGCCTCTATGGTGTGGTGGCTGTCCTGATGACCCTGTGTGTGGCTCGAATAGGGCGTAACTAGCTGCGGCCGCAGCTTTTGCATTTCTTTTTCTTTCTGATAGCAAGCTTCTGCCATTCTGTTGACGTTGCGTCGTAAAGGCTGAGCTTGCCGGTTTCAACCGGCAGGCCTGAAAATACTTTTAATGCCTCGACGGCCATCAACGTGCCTATAACGCCCGGCACAGGCGACAGAACACCGTTGCCGCTGCAGTTTTCAAGCGACTCATCTGCCTCCTGGTAAAGGCAACGGTAGCAGGGCGTCTTGCTGTAGTCGGGCCCGAACACGGCCAGTTGGCCTTCCAGGCGAATTGCTGCGCCCGAAATTAGCACCGTGCTGCTGCGAACTGCAGCGTCATTAACCTGAAACCTGGTCGGAAAATTATCGCAGCCGTCGAGCACGACATCAGCCATGCTCGCCGCTTCGGCAAGCGCATCATCACTGAGCCGATCGGGGATTTCAGTCAAACGCACATCAGGATTCATTGCGGCAAGCCGGGATGCTGCGCGGACGGCCTTCAGCTGCCCAATATCAGAAGGTCCATAGAGCGTCTGGCGACCGAGATTCGTTTCGTCGACGGTATCGAAGTCGCAAAGTAGCAACTGACCAACACCCGCGCAGGTGAGATAGCTCGCCGTGGCACAACCGATGCCGCCGAGGCCGATGATCAGAGCCGTCGAACGCCCAATTCGCGCCTGTCCCTCATCGCCGATCTGTGTGAGTGCGAGATGTCTCGCATAGCGGCTCATGGTTCAGTCGGCAACGCTGACCGAATTGATGGTGACGGCCTCGACCGGAACATCCTGATGGCCGCCCTGGTTACCGGTCGCAACCGCGGCAATCTTATCGACAATATCCATTCCGTCTGTGACTTTGCCGAATACCGCGTAGCCGTAGTCACGGGGACCGTGGTTCAGAAAATCGTTGTCGCTCAGGTTTATGAAGAATTGCGAGGACGCACTGTCCACTACCTGGGTTCGCGCCATTGCGAGCGTGCCACGAAGGTTTTTTTCCCCGTTATCGGCTTCATTCTTGATCGAGTCCCGAGTCTCCTTTTGCGACATGTCAGCGGTCATACCGCCACCCTGAATCATGAAATTGGGAATAACGCGGTGAAAAATTGTGTCCGCAAAAAAACCGTCCGTGGCGTATTGGCGGAAGTTCTCACAGGATATTGGTGCTGTCTCTTCGAAGAGCTCGACGACGATGTCGCCATGGCTGGTTGAAATTGTAATCACTTGTTGTCTCGCTGTGTGTTGGAGTCGGGAGTATATAAGAGTTGGCGTCTTCGCGGTCAGAGCCCGGCTTTGACCTCATTCCGGCGGGTCGCGACGGTCACCCGGGGAAGTCCGGCAAGGTCGTTGAAGCTCCGAATATCAGCCCACCCGGCTTCTGTCAAAATTGCCGAGACTGCATCTGCCTGCTGGCTGCCGTGTTCGAGCAGCAGCTTGCCGTTGGCTTTCATAATAGCGCTGGTGGATATCGCGATTCGCCGAATTGCGTCAAGGCCATCTTCACCTGATTCGAGCGCCTGGCGTGGTTCGTAATTCAGGCTCTCGAGGTGCGGGTCGCCCTTTGCAATGTACGGTGGGTTACTTACGACAATATCGAATACCAGGTCGGCAACGGGTTCAATCCAGGCGCCTTGCCGGAATTCAATGTTCGGCAGCTTCAGTCGTCGTGCGTTTTCGCGGGCCACAGCCAGCGCCTCTTCGGACAGATCAGTCGCCATAACATCGCAAGCAGGTCGTTCCCGGGCGATCGCGAGGGCGATAGCGCCACTGCCGGTGCCCAGGTCGATAACCTGCATGGCCGATTTCCGCGGAATACAAATCATGGCCTGGTCCACCAGGGTTTCCGTTTCAGGTCGCGGGACCAGTGTCGCCGGACTGACCAACAATGTCATCGACCAGAATTCCTTTTCGCCGACAATGTACGCCATCGGCATGCCATCGATCCGTTTCGCAATTGTCGCCGCAAACCGCGCTGCCGCCGCAGGGTCCATTTCCTCTTCAGGATGGGCGAAGAGGTAGCTACGCTGGACGTCGAGCGCACGTGCCAGCAGCAACTCGGCATCGAGTCGCGGGCTTTCGCTGATCGGCTGCAGCTGCAAGGTCGCCTCAGCCAATGCCTGGTCGATTTTCAAAAACTCGTTCAAAGAAATGCGGCCTTCGCGTACCATGTTCTGCGATTTCAACTGCAAGCGTAATCAATATGCAAGTTTTCAATAATGTACTCGAAATGATCGGTCGTACACCGATGCTGGAAGTAAGTCGGTTAGATACCGGGCCATGCCGCCTGTTTCTGAAGCTGGAGCTAATGAATCCGGGTGGGTCAATCAAAGACCGCATCGGCGTATCAATGATCGAAGAGGCTGAAAAACGCGGCGAAATCAAGCCTGGCGACACGCTGGTCGAGGCAACCGCGGGAAATACCGGTCTTGGCCTGGCGCTTGTCGCGGCACAAAAAGGTTATCAATTGATTCTTGTTTTGCCGGACAAGATGAGCCAGGAAAAGATATTCAACCTGCGCGCAATGGGTGCGGAAGTGGTGCTTACTCGCTCCGATGTCGCGAAAGGTCATCCGGAGTATTACCAGGATCTTGGGTTAAAGATCGCGGAGGAAAAAGGCGCGTACTTCATCAATCAGTTCGGCAATCCGGACAACCCCCTTGCTCACCTGAACACCACCGCGCCGGAAATCTTTGAGCAGCTTGACGGCGATGTTGACGCCGTTGTGCTTGGTGTGGGTTCCAGCGGAACGGTAACCGGATTCAGTCAGTACCTTCGGGAGCAGGGTTTAAATACAGAGATTATTGTTGCTGACCCGGTCGGGTCCGTTGTCGCGGACTACGTCAATACCGGTGAATTTGGCGATAGCAGCTCCTGGCTGGTGGAGGGTATTGGCGAGGACTTCATCCCGTCGATCGCAGATTTCAGCGGCGCGACCAAGGGCTACAGTATTTCTGATGCGGAATCATTCAGTGCCGCACGAGAGCTACTGAGAAAAGAAGGGATCCTCGCGGGGTCATCGTCGGGAACTCTCCTTTGTGCGGCGTTGAAATACTGTCGTGAGCAAACTGAAGAAAAACGTGTCGTGACCTTCGCCTGTGACACAGGCAATAAGTATCTTTCAAAGCTCTTCAATGATTTCTGGCTGGAAGATCAGGGATTCATTTCCCGGGAGTCACACAGCGACCTGCGCGACCTGATTGGTCGTCCACATGGCGAACGTGCAACGATTACCGTCGGCCCGACAGACATAATCACGACTGCCCATAATCGCCTGCGAAACGCCGGCTTTTCCCAGTTGCCCGTTATGGATGAGGGCAGGCTGGTCGGGGTTGTCACCGAAGACGCGATCATTCAGTACACGTTCGGCAAGCCCGAGTTAATGACGGCCAGCGTGGGCGACGCCATGCAGACCGCCTTCATTCAACTGGACAAGAGCACCAGCATTAACAACCTGGTAGCAATGTTGTCAGTGCAGCCCTATGCAGCGGTTATGGACGGCGAGGATTTCCTTGGTCTGATCACCCGATCAGACGTGTTGAATCACCTGCGCAAACAAATGTAGGTCCTTACAGCTCTGCGCCGGGGCCGCCCATGTGTGCGATCCCGAATACGGGGCCAAGGGTGGACCACATCAGGGGTCGGGGCGGACCACAACCGTGTCAGCGATAGGGATAATCTCGGTGACTGGCAAATCGGCTGCTTTTGCATGCGCTCGAATCGCGTCTTCACTCGACGCCTGGTAAATACAGACGGTTCCCAGCGCGCCGCCGTTCTCGCCCAGCACATAGGATCGAATCCAGCGAATATCGTTTGGTACCTTGTCGCCCTCAGCGGTGGACCGCGCTGCTGCCGCTTCAAGTGTCGGGCCGTCAGCAAAGCCATCTCGTCGTAGAATTGCGTAAAGATTCATTGAGTTTCCCCTTAGGTCTGTTTCTGATTGGTGGATTAAGTTTAGATCATTCGAAATATCATGCGTCGAGCGCTGCCAGCTGGTCGGCCTGGTATTCGCTGATCAATGGGTCAACGACCTGATCGAGGTCGCCCTCCAGAATTTCGTCCAGTTTATACAGCGTGAGGTTAATGCGATGGTCCGTTACCCGTCCTTGTGGGTAATTGTAGGTACGAATGCGTTCGGACCTGTCTCCTGACCCAACCAGCGACTTCCTCGTTTGCGCCTGCTCCTGTTCGCGTTTTGTAATTTCGACGTCAAGTAGCTTGGCCTGGAGCAATGACATCGCCCGAGCCCGGTTCTTGTGTTGTGAGCGCTCATCCTGGCATTCCACGACGATACCGGTTGGCAGGTGAGTCAGACGAACAGCAGAATCTGTCTTGTTGACGTGCTGCCCGCCGGCCCCGGATGCTCTGTAAGTGTCGACGCGTAAATCGGCCGTATTGATATCGATTTCCTCTACATCATCAGGCTCAGGCAGAACCGCGACGGTACAGGCAGACGTATGTATCCGGCCCTGCGATTCAGTAGCCGGAACACGTTGCACACGGTGTGCACCGGATTCGAACTTGAGTTTGCCATAGATGTCGCTGCCCGAAATTCGACTGACGATCTCCTTGTAGCCGCCGTGATCGCCCTCCCG
>CAJQPR010000117.1 GCA_905480255.1 uncultured Woeseiaceae bacterium
TGGTTCACAATTGATCGCCAGAAAGGAATCGTCGCATCGGGCCGTTTGGGCGCTGGCACAGCGCTGGATTCAAGCTATTGGTTAGGCCGACTGAGCGGGGCTGGCAGAGGTGGTGATTTAGACAACGCGGATGGCCTCTGGATGGGGAGGTACCAATGGAACTTTATCAGGCGGGTTCTGGGGTTCAGCCAAAGCGATCTTGGTCGGCGCGATAAACCTGCAGGATCAGTTGCGATCGCCGCGGTCTCCGGCAAAAGCATGTACACGCAGTTTTCGGGCGCCGGAGGCGGGCAACTTCCGGGATTCCAAAACGGTCAATCGGATCGTTACCGAATTCGTCAGGCCCTGTTCGAAACCGCGTGGCAATACCAGGGTTTCTCGTGGCAGCAGGAGTTGCATTGGAAGAAAGTTACTGACTCGGTCACGAACACTGAACAGAAAATCGTTGGTGGTTACGTTCAGGCCGGGATGTTTTTCTCGGAAGTGTGGAGCAGCGTACCGGAGCCGCTGGAATTTGCGCTGCGATATGCTTCAGTTGATCCGGATGGAAGCGACAACAATGGCATCGAACGAGAAGCCATGGTCGCTGCAAACTGGTTTTTCAAAGGACATCGGAATAAGTTGACTGCGGATATATCGAGAATTATTCGGCGCGAGGTGGCTGACAATGAGACCGAGACACGCTTTCGGCTACAGTGGGATGTTTCATTTTAGAGTCGGACCTATCTGACAAAATAGTATGGTGTCCATTCGGATCCGTTCTTTTATTGCGCCGACAGTCGACCAATACCTAAGGCCTGGCAAATCGATCTACGCCCCTGGTTCGAGCAAAATATCCTTTTCATTTATGGCCTATTACTCTATAACAGCCGCAGCCCTAACAGTACGGTGATTCTGTTGCGACTCAGACAGAGCGGCGGTCGACGTGCGCAATCAGGTTCGCTGTCTATGCGAAATTACAGCGACCTTTTTCAAGTAGTCAGATAATCAGGTTGGCGAGGCATTTGCATTTGTACGACATTTCATGATGCAGGTCATTGGAATTGATCCAATGCGTTTTCTAAAGGCTGTAAGTCGATAATGATCGAGAAAATTGAGTCATATTGGTCGATAACTCTGATCACACTATCCAGTGGTCAAACAATCACATTGGGGCAGGTCCTTCTGGTGATCGCAATCCTGTTGATGGGTTACCTGTTCAGCAAGTTTGTTGAAAGATTGATCGATCGACAACTGCAGAAAACTCACGTTACTGCCGATGCTACTCACGCACTAAAGCGCGTGTCATTCTATGTCCTCATCACTATTGTCGTGATCACAGCGCTCGGGTTGCTTCATATCCCGCTGACTGCGTTTGCGTTTATTTCAGGTGCTGTTGCCATTGGCGTTGGATTCGGTGCACAAAACATTATCAATAATTTCATCAGTGGCTGGATTCTGATGTTTGAGCGCCCGGTACGTATTGGTGATTTTATTGAGCTTGATGATCGGACAGGCGTAGTAGAGGAAATTGGGAATCGATCAACTCGAATACGCCGCTCCGACGGGGTGCACATGCTTGTGCCCAATAGCCAGTTGTTGGAGCGGAAGGTTGTTAACTGGACGCTGATTGACCTCGATATTCGCAGTACCGTGCGAGTCGGCGTTGCCTATGGTTCGCCGACCGATCAGGTAGCAGAATTGGTTCGACAAGCGGTTGACGAGGTTGTGGGTATCAGCAAAACCCCGGCACCACAGGTAATATTTGAAGACTTTGGTGACAGCGCTCTGATATTCGACGTTTACTTTTGGGCGGAAATGCGTGGCGAAAAGGATCAGCGATTACTTCGAAGCGAGGTGCGTTTTCGAATCGACCAGCTATTCAGAGATAACGGCATTGTAATTGCCTTTCCTCAGCAGGATGTTCATATTAAGTCAGACTTACCAATTGATATTCGTACGCAACGTTCGAATGACAATGCATCAGGGAGCTCGGTACGTTGATCAACAACGCAGAAATTTTCGAATCTGCATATCTTCTGAATGGCGTTGGTGGCGCTCGAAAGGTCTCCAACGTCGAGGTAAGCGAATGGACGCCGGCGGATGGCCTGCTGTGGCTGGACTGCAATTTAACCGAGCCGTCTGCCCAGGTCTGGGTGGAGGAGGAAAGTGGCACCAGTCGAACCATTGTGGATATTCTCCTTGCCGGAGAAACGAGGCCACGACTGATCTCGGAGGGGGATGGTCTGGCCATTATCCTCCGCGGAATCAATATGAATCCTGGTGCAGTTCCCGACGACATGGTCTCAGTCAGAATTTGGCTTGAGAGGACCAGAATCATCACATCGCATCGCCGCCTGTTGCTTTCTATTGACGATTTGCGCGAGTCGCTGGAGCACGGCAACGGACCGAGGACAGTTGGTGAGTTTTTAATCACGATTGTCGCGCTACTTTCCGAGCGAATTGGCACCGCAGTTGAAAACATTGAGGACCTGATTGCTTCGGTCGAAGAGAACGTTACCACTGGCGACACAGGAGATCTTCGGTCTTCTTTGTCGGTTGTTCGCAGGCAGGCGGCTGCCATTCGACGTTACCTCGCGCCACAGAGGGATGCCCTCGACAGATTGGTCAGAAGTAGTACGAGCTTTGTGACGGACGCAGAGCTAAGACTGCTCCGGGAGGAGGGCGACTCACTGACCCGCCATCTTGAAGATCTCGACCTGGCAAGAGAGCAGGCGCTTGTTGCTCAGGAGGAGCTCATGAATCGTTTTGCCCAGGAGCAAAACTCCCGGATGTATTTGCTGTCAGTTGTTGCGGCAATATTTCTGCCGCTTACTTTCATTACCGGACTTTTCGGTATGAACGTTGCGGGGTTGCCAGGTACTGAAAATCCAAATGGCTTTGTATATTCAGCGCTTATAATGGTTGCTTGCGGTATAGCGCTGGCAATTTATTTCAGGTGGAAAAAGTGGATCTAGGCAGGAAACAATGCAGATGTTGTCGTTTCGCCGCAGTCAAGCAATTGAAAGTAGTCGTCGCAAAAAACTCGAAGTGAGTCACGAGCGTTG
This sequence comes from uncultured Woeseiaceae bacterium, assembly GCA_905480255.1. Classification (GTDB taxonomy): domain Bacteria; phylum Pseudomonadota; class Gammaproteobacteria; order Steroidobacterales; family Woeseiaceae; genus SZUA-117. The sequence goes on from CAJQPR010000117.1 coordinate 3,048, forward strand.
ATCACCGCTCTTCTCCTGGTTCTCGGTCTTGGATTATTGTTGAGCGGCGGTGCCGCTCTGGTTAAGGGAGCCTCAGGCGTAGCGGCCCAGTTCGGGGTGTCGCCGATGATCGTTGGGTTGACGATCGTTTCGTTCGGCACGAGCTCGCCCGAGCTTGTCGTGAATGTTATTGGCGCATTGAACGACCAAACTGAGCTTGCGTTCGGCAATGTCGTTGGTTCAAATCTTGCCAATCTTGGCCTGGTCCTTGGCATTGCAGCAATTGTCCGGCCGATGTCAATCGACAGCAAACTTGTACTGCGAGAACTTCCACTACTGCTGCTTGTTACGGCCATTATTGTCGTAATGGCGGTTGACCCGCTACTAAAGGGCATGGCCCCGACACTTGACCGGGCAGACGCGCTGGTTCTTCTTCTTGTCTTCTGCATGTTTCTCTACATCGCCATTATCGACGTTCTTCGCGGCAAGGGAGTCGACCCGTTAGTGACGCACGCCGGAGACATGCCGCTGGCGGTCGGAGGTTCTGGGCGATTCCTGAACTGGATGTATTTGGGTATCGGCATTGTTGGGCTATTTATAGGTGGCTGCCTGACAATAGATAACGGTGTTGAACTGGCACGGATTTTAGATATTCAAAGCGCGCTGGTTGGCTTATTCATCGTCGCGATCGGTACCAGCCTTCCTGAACTTGTTACATCGGTTGTTGCCGCTATGCGCGGAGAATCCGATATCGCGCTTGGCAACGTCGTTGGTTCGAATTTATTTAATATACTCATGGTGTTACCGGTAAGCGCACTTGTTAGGCCCGTAACAGTGCCGGCTGGCGGGGTCGTGGACCTTGGCATGTCTTTATTCCTGGCGGCCGCGCTAATCCCAATATTCTGGATCGGACGGGCCCGCCTTGGCAGGCGCGTGGGATTTATGCTGGTTCTGTGTTACGTGGGTTATGCCGCCTGTAGAACACTGTAACGGGCGGCAGATGTCGCAGATGCTTGCCATTTTTATGGGACCGGTTGTAGGGGGCGTTGCAATTTGGCAGGTGTGCTCAATTATTGGTCAGCGCCGTCACATCTTGTCCCTGCATTCAGCTGCGACATCCGACGCTGCGGCGTTCATTGTGTCAACACTGAGCTGAAGCGAAGTGAAGTTGAAAACTCTTTCAATGTTATGGTGATCCCGAGCGATCGGGGAAACACCGGAGAAAAAGGTAATGAAGTTAGCAATTCTGTCACGGGGTCCAGCCTCATACAGTACCGGTCGCCTCAAAGATGCAGCGCTGGATCGCGGCCATCAGGTCAAAGTACTCAATACGCTAAAGTTCGCAATAGACCTGCAGCGTGGACAACCGAGCCTTTTTTACCGGCAAAAGCCGCTAAGCACATACGACGCAGTCCTCCCACGCATCGGTGCATCCATAACCTACTATGGCAATTCGGTTGTTCGACAATTCGAGGAAATGGGCGTGTTCTGTGCCAATACCTCCAACGGAATTGCCAACTCCAGAGACAAGCTACGAAGTTTGCAAATTCTGAGCCGCCACAACATCGGTATCCCTAGAACGACATTCGTTACTGATAAAAAGGATGTTCTGCCGGCCATTGAACGGGTTGGCGGTGCTCCCGTTGTCATCAAGCTTATCGAAGGGACACAGGGCATTGGCGTCTTGCTGGCCGAATCGACCAAATCAGCCGAAGGCATTATCGAACTACTGCAAAGCCAGAAACAGAACGTGCTCATTCAGAAATTTGTTGCCGAAAGCAAAGGTAAAGACATTCGTGCATTCGTGGTTGGGGATCGCGTCGTGGCCGCTATGCGGCGAGTAGCACAGGGTCAGGAGTTTCGTAGCAATGTTCACCGAGGCGGTATTGCAGAAGCTATTGAATTGGATGAAGAATATCGCCATACAGCGGTGAGCGCAGCACAAATTCTCGGTCTGCGAGTTGCTGGCGTCGATATGCTCGAAGGGGCGAATGGGCCACAGATTATGGAGGTCAATTCTTCTCCTGGCCTCGAAGGTATCGAGACCTGCACTGAGTTGGATATTGCGGGCGCGGTCATAGACTACATTGCAGCTCGTGTTGATTTCCCGGAAATCGACATTCGACAGCGGCTCACTGTGAGCCAGGGTCACGGCGTGAGCGAAATTCACATACCAGAGGGGTCCGACCTCGTTGGCAAAACTATCGCCGAGATCGATCTGGAAGAAGGAAATATCAACGTGCTTACGCTTTATCGCGGCGGGAAGGCTATTCCCAATCCACGCTCGAGTCGTCAGTTGGAAGCAGAGGACCGGCTGTTGTGTTTCGGAAAACTGGAAAATATGCGCGCATTAGTTCCCGCAAAATCCCGTCGCCGAAGGCGGCCGAAGATCAAGCATCTGGACGCAAGCTGATCGACCTGGGAGTCTGCCTCAGACTGTTATTGATACCGATAGTTTATGGTTCTAAACGTTCAGCGGCGCCGGCTTTTCGTATTCAGTCGTCTCGTAGTTCGGGCTCATGTTTTGCAGAAAAATCCTCGACTACGCTTTCAACTTCCGAAACGTCCTCAAACGCTGCTATGTGAAATAGCGCCTCGCCCTCATATGCCAATGGCAAATTGGTACAACCGATCACTATGCCGTCGAACGGGGCTTTCAATGGCACGTCCACGGTGCCAAGAGGATCACTGATTGTCGCAAGACGTTGCCCTTCAAGAACTTTGCTGCCAATTTTTACCTTATCGCAAACCATGCCGCTTTCCGGTGCCCTGATCCACTTTGTACGATGCGCCACCACTGAGTCTGGTGATTTCGTCTTTCTGTCTTCAGGCAACATGCCGACAGCGCGCATGACATTCAGGACGCCGCGAATGCCGGCACGGATGCAGACTTCGTCAAATCGTCGAGCTTCTCCTGCTTCGTAGATGAGCATTGGCATTCCAAGACCGGCGGCACTAGCACGCAAGGACCCGTCCAGTATGTTCGAATTTAGAACCACCGGCGCGCCAAAGGCTTGCGCCAATTCGAGCGTCTTCGCGTCATCCATATTTCCCCGAATCTGAGGCAAATTTGTTCGATCTACAGCTCCTGTGTGAAGGTCAATGCCGAAATCGGCCTTTGAGACAATTTGCTCCAGGAACGTATTAGCGAGACGTGCGGCGATCGAACCCTTGGGGCTTCCGGGAAATGAGCGGTTCAGATCTCGCCGATCGGGGAGGTACCGGGACTGGTTTATGAAGCCGTGTACATTCACGACTGGTACCGCTATCAGTGTTCCTTTCAGTGACTTAAGAATCTTGCGTCGCAATAACCGTCGAATAACTTCAACACCATTAAGCTCATCGCCGTGCAGGGCGGCGGAAACGAAGAGAATCGGTCCTGCATTGCGCCCACAAACAACCTTTAGCGGCATAAAGAGTGACGTTGCGGTATACAAATCCGCGATCGGTAGATTGACGTTGGCGCGTTCACCTGGCGAGACAGTTATCTCGCCAATGGTGATCGGTCTATTTTTTATCATCGCAATTTACGTCCTTTTCTTTTTGCGGCGCTTCTTTCCGACAATGTACGAGCGAGACGGGTCAACCTGGGCTCTCCCTCTAATGGCGGTTCGCCCGAGCAACATGCGAAATCGCATATCTTCGCGAGCGGTTAACGTAATTTCAATGGGCCAGCTATGCTGCCCAATCTTTAGAGGTGTTTTGATGACCCAACGATTCTCTTTGTGACCACCAGAGTCGGTGACTGATCGCTCATCCAGGACATCGGCGACGCAGACGACGACCTTTTCTTTGTTGTACTGTCGCGGGTGAATTTTGAATTCGACTCGTTGGATATTGTTCTCAACAAAAGGTCGAACTTCAAAGGCATGCAGCGCAGATGTTCTCGCACCGGTATCTACCTTTGCTTTTATTCGGTTTATGCCGAGTTCCGGCAAGCTCGTCCACTCGCGCCAGCCTAGTACAAGCATGTCTTTTTTCACGTCTTGCCACCTGTTTTTTTGCGATTCGCAAGCAGGCGGTTTCGTAGTGTCCCGTTCTCGTCATATACCCGGCAGTTGGGTATGATCATGCGGGTACCTGCGGGCCTATTGAGCGTCCAGATTAGCCCAATGTCAATGAGAATCCGCTCATCGAATTACTGTCGTTTCCAGACTATTATCGACGTTCTTCGGCGCAAGGGAGTCGACCCGTTAGTGACGCACGCCGGAGGCTTGCCTCTGGCGGTTGCGTATTTAATCATCTTGAGAAATCCGGTGAATGGTCGGGTGGAACGCCAAACGGATCGCGCTCGTGTAAAGTCCGATAAACGACCCCTGGCTGGCGAAGGTTGATGACAAAGAAAAACAAGGTGCTGACCACCGAGACCCAATTGGTCCATGACGAGCGGCACGCCGAAGGCGCAATCGCGCCGCCGATTTATCAATCGTCGTTATTTGCATTTCGCGACTACCAGGCGATGGTTGACCGCTACCAGGGCGACGCACATCAGGCTGTATACTCAAGAATCGATAATCCAACCAACAACGTATTGCATGACAAAATTGCCACCCTTGAGCGGGGTGGCGAAGCCGTGGCTTTTGCGAGTGGAATGGCGGCCATCAGCAACACAATTCTCAGCATCGTAGATCCGGGCGATCGCATTGTCTGCGTTAAGCACGTCTACCCGGATACGTACCGGTTTTTGCGTGGCTTTTGTGCCCGTTTCAATGTGGTCACGGATTTTGTTGACGGCACGGATCCTGCTGAAATCGAGGCCCGGTTGCCTGGTGCGAAGCTACTTTATCTCGAAAGCCCCAATAGCTGGATGATGCAGGAGCAGAACCTGGAGGCAGCAGCCTCACTTGCAAAGAAGCACGGGGTGACCACCATCGCGGACAATAGCTGGGCATCGCCAATCAATCAGAGGCCACTTGACCTTGGCATAGACCTGGTCGTTCATTCCGCGTCCAAGTACATATCCGGACATAGCGATACTGTGGCAGGCGTTGTTGTCGGCTCAGTTGAAATGGTCGGGCAAATCAATCGGAATGTGCGGCCGTATCTCGGCGCGAGTTTGTCTGCTGGGGACGCTGCGCGCCTGATTCGTGGCTTACGGACTCTGCCTCTGCGCTTGCGCAGACATCACGACAGTGGTTTGCAGATAGCAAGGCGCCTGGCGGAACATGCAGATGTGATGCAGGTGTGTCACCCGGGTTTGCATAAAAAAGATTTTTCGCACTTAACCGGCTACGGTGGTTTGTTCAGTTTTGAGATGGGCGAGGCCGTCGATATCCCGAAATTTTGCGACGCGCTGGAGATTTTCCGCCTGGGCGTCAGCTGGGGCGGGTATGAGAGTCTGATTGTTCCGGCCGGCGTAGCGCACAACCAGGCAGGCCAGCACAATGCAGCAGTCGATTTCAGAGTGCCGCCACGAATGATCCGGTTATTTACAGGTCTGGAGGACCCGAACGATCTCTGGAATGACCTGGCGAGTGCGTTCAAGGCGGCCGGTCGTAACAGGAGCGACTGACAGGAATGGATGCAGCCCGTTGAATAAGGAGATCAGTCTTTTTGAGGCAATTTTGCCTATCGCAACGATGCTTGTATGCCTTACGGGTGGCGCGCTCCTGTTCCCGATGGGCACCGAACTGCTGATAGTGGTGATGCTGATTTCGGCGACAGTTGCGGGCACGATCGCGGTTCGCTATGGGCATGGCTGGAACGCGATTCAGCGCTCTACCGGAGACAAGCTCGCCTCGGTCCTGCCGGCATTACTGATCCTG
>CAJQPR010000118.1 GCA_905480255.1 uncultured Woeseiaceae bacterium
CCGCTGATCTGAATCGTGGTCATCGACGGTACGAGCGTTTCGTCCCCGCGTTTCGCATCGGGAATGCCGCGTTGCTGAATGTTCGCATCCGGGAGCGACTTCTCAATTTCCTGCAGTCGCCACATCTCGCGTTCCTCAACGAGACTTACCGCAATGCCCGACTCCCCGGCACGCCCGGTTCTGCCGATGCGATGAACATAGATCTCAGGTTGTTGCGGCAATTCATAATTGAACACGGCATCGATATCTTTCACGTCCAGTCCACGGGCGGCAACATCCGTGGCAATCAGCACACTCGCGCTTCGATTCGAGAAACGGACCAGGACCTGGTTTCTCTGTGCCTGGTCGAGATCGCCGTGTAATGCAATCGCAGTAATCTTTTCCGATTGCAGATGCCTGGCAACCTCGTTGCAATCGACTTTGGTGTTACAAAACACGAGGTTGAGCGCCCCACCCCACGCTCGCAATGTCCGCACCAGCTCAGCGCTTCTATTTTCGCGAGTCACAGAGCACCATGTCTGCACAATCTGCGCGGGCTGTTCGTCATCGGTAACATCCACCATTCGCGGCTCGTGCTGCACTCTTTTGCTGATGTCAGCGATCGCCTCGGGGTACGTTGCACTAAACAAAAGCGTTTGCCGTTTCGTTGGAACGTACTTCAGGATCGCATCGATCTCATCCATGAATCCCATGTCCAACATTCGGTCTGCTTCATCCAGTACGAATGCCAGGAGTGAGCCGAGATCGATATTGCCGCTGCGTAGATGCTTGTGCACACGCCCTGGCGTGCCGACAATTATGTGAGGACTGCGTTGCAGCGATGCTGTTTGATCACGTAACGGTGCTCCGCCGCACACGCTCAAGACTTTGATGTTCGGGATCGAACGGGCTAATCGGCGAATTTCCCGCGCGACCTGATCGGCTAATTCCCTGGTAGGACATAGCACCAGCGCCTGCACCGCGAACGATGCAACATCCAGCCTGTTGAGAATGCCCAGACCAAAGGCAGCTGTTTTTCCGCTGCCCGTCTTCGCACGCGCAAGTACGTCTGCGCCAGCAAGCACCAATGGAAGTGTCTCGGCCTGAACCAGGGTCATCTCGGCATAACCGAGATCGGCAAGGTTGCCGACTAAGTCTGGTTTCAGTTTGAGATCGCTAAAATTCCTGGAGGAAGACAAGATTTGGTATTTCGCCATGCTTTGAATTAAAGCCGAACTCTAGCACTAACCCCGAAGCATGTGCCGTAGCGTGATTTTCGCCAGTTTGTTCGTGGCCTATCCCGAAATATAGTGCTGTAACTGATCAATCAGGATCTGTTGCTCGTTGATTAAGGTTTTCACAAGGTCCCCGATCGATACCACCCCAACGACACGCTTGTGATCCACCACCGGCAGGTGTCGTGCACGTTTATCAGTCATCAAAGCCATGCATTCATCTACCGTGCGTTCCGGCGATACGCATAGAATCTTGCGCGTCATTACGTCGCTGACACTGGTGTCTTTTGAAGATTTGCCCTCAAGGATCACTTTGCGGGCATAGTCACGCTCAGTGACAATGCCCATGAGTTTTTCGCCGTCCATTACCAGCAATGACCCAATGCCTTTGTCGGCCATTAGCTTAAGCGACTCCAGAACGGTGTCCGATGGCTGTACCGACCAGATTTCCGTGCCTTTGGCTTCCAGTATTTCTTTCACAGTTTTCATGTTGAGTTTCTTCAGTGAGCTTTTACTGAGCATAGCCGAATTTGGCACGTCGGTGTAATACGCGAATACCCTCGGTCTATTCGTGGGTTGCGCTTGAATGCAAGCAAAAACCGGAGTTATAGGTGTTTTGGCTGGGGCCGCCGCCCATTCGGGGAGCCGGAGACGCCGGACTAAATATTGATATTGACTGAGCTCGCGCAACACAGCTACAGGCTTACGCACCTATTCGATTATTACCGCTGTTCCAATCGCCAGTAGCTCGGCCGCACCACCCATCATTACTGATGTAGTGAATCGTGTCGCAACTATGGCATTGGCGCCCAGGGACTCGGCCTCTGCAACCATTCTGTCGAGGCTCTGTTCACGACTTTCCGCAATGAGTTTTCCGTATTCATGCACCTCGCCGCCGACGATATTTCGCAGGCCCGCCATGATGTCCTTGCCGATATGCCGGGCGCGTACCGTGTTGCCGCGGACAAGTCCGAGAGTTCGCACTATCTTTTTGTTTGCAATCGTTTCGCTGGTCACAACAATCATTGTTTAAATCTCCACGTCTTTGTACCGGTCAGATTTGCGCTCGATCAGGCGCTGCCTCAGAACCGAGATAAAAATCAGCAACATGCCGCCATAGACGCCGCCGACAATTAGTTTCTCGATGAAGCTCAGCGTTGAAGGGGTGATGATGAATTCATACACACCAACTCCAACTCCGATCAATGCGCCGCCGATCAGAAGCAACCACCCTATTCCGCGCGTTGCCTTTACCGTTGTGTCATCCATCGATTCTCTCCAGTTGTCCCGATCCTTGTCACTCAAGCGTGCCTCACCAATTCTCTGCCGAAGGCGTCGTAGATCGGTGAGTGTCGAATCACAATCCGCGCAGGAATCACAATGCAAACGAACTCTTTGCCGTTCCTGCTGGGTTAGCTCGCCGTCGATATAACCGGACAGAAGCTCACCGACATGCTCGCCGGAATTTGAATACTTAGTCATCATAATTCTCTGTACGCTTTGCCCAGCGCAACACGTGCCCTGTGCAGTCGTGACATCACCGTACCTGATGCAATATCAAGTACGTTTGCTATCTCCGCGTAGGACAGATCCATGTAGTCGCGGAGGACGATGATTTGTCGCTGTTCGCTTTCCAGGGAAGCCAGCGCCTGTTTCAGAACCCGATCGCGGTCGGCTAATTCTGCTGCTTTATCCGGGCCCATCGCCGAATCTGAAATCTCCTCCACCCGGTCTTCCGTAGGGCGACGACGCCGGATCAAATCGATGCAGCGATTACGAACGATGCGCAGAAACCAGGGTTTCAGCGAGCCTTTCCCCGAATCATAGGAATCCGGCGTTCGCAGGGCTTTCTCCAGTGAATCGTGAACAGCATCCGCCGCATCATCGGGGTTGCCGAGGATCTGGGTAGCAAGTGCGTGAGCGCCGCCGCCAAGTTGTGCCAGTTCGTGTCGCATATCGTCAGTCTTCATAGGCTTCAGTGTCTATACGCACGAGCGTTGCCTTTTATTCCGGTTTTTCATCAGTCAGGATCAGCTTTGGGCGATGGAGCAGCAAATCTGGCCACCCTTATGGCCTGCGCTAACGCGTCAACGGTTCATGCCAGCGCAGCGAGTTCGCTAACTGGCATGAAATGGCTCCGACTTGTTGGTATGGCTCGCGTGGCCCAACTTTAGTCCAGAAACAGGCTCAAATCGATTTCAGGCAGACAGTTAGGTGTAGTAATCCCTTGTCGCGAGACATGATTCACACAAAGGGCGAATTACCCTGGTTCCATGCCCGGCTTGTGATGAAACGCACAGTTGTTTTCGCATCGGTAGTCTAATTTGTCCTTTGTTGTCATAACGCGTACCGGAAAATGCCTAAAACCCTGTATTTCATAGTTATTTTGACGTTGATGTCGCTTCATTCCACGGCAGATGCCCAGGAGGGTGAGTGGTATCTGACGCCGGCAATCTTCTATTTTGACGACGATCCAGACCGAGCCCTTGATGCCGGCGTATATCCAGGGTCAATTACTGGCGGCTGGTATTTCACGGACAACCTGGCGCTCGAAGGCTCTTTGGGCTATGCGGACATCAGTGGCTGGTTCGAAGACCAGACGCACCTCGACCTCAGCGTCAACCTCCTCGCATACATGATTCCGGACGCGAGCTTATCGCCCTATATCATCATGGGTCTCGGGTATCTAGGTACGGAGACTGCTTCCGGCAGTGAAGAAAACCGCCCAAGCGGCACCATGGGAGTGGGCGTGAAATGGGACCTCGGAGACACCCGATTTTCAATTCGGAGTGAATACCGGGCGCGACTGGCGTGGGAAAAAGACAGCAATTTTCTAGATCAGATTGTCTCCCTGGGTGTACAGGTTGCGTTCGGGCGGGCGACGCCTGCCCCCGTCATGGACGGCGACCTCGATGGCGTTCTTGATGTATCCGACCGTTGTCCAGACAGCCCGCCAGGCGTGGTAGTGGATGCCTACGGTTGCGAGATGGATGAGGATCGTGACGGCGTTGGAGATAGTCGGGACTTGTGCCTGGGCACCGCATACGGTTCAGTGGTCGATGAGTTTGGCTGTCTCAGCGATATTGACCAGGACGGTGTAACTGACAGCGTTGATCTGTGCCTGCGCACGGTCGCTGGCGCGAGAGTCGACGCCACCGGTTGTGAGATAGACAGTGATGGCGACACGATTGTTGACAGGCTTGATACCTGCCCGAATACGAGGCCAGGCGCAAGGGTCGACCAGAACGGCTGCGAAATTGAGGAAATTATTGCGTTGCCGGGTTTGAGCTTTGAGTCCAATTCTGATCGATTGTTGCCCGGGGCCGAACAGGTATTGGCCGACGCCGCAGCAACACTGCGCCGACATCCGGACTTGATTGTCGAAGTGGCAGGTCATACTGATGCTGATGGCGACGCTGAATCCAATCGGGGCTTGTCTGAGCGTCGTGCAAGCACGGTCCGCGATTACCTGATTAATTTTGGCGTGTCGCCAGCGTCCCTGTCCGCAACGGGATTTGGTGAGGAGCTCCCAATCGCCGACAACGCCACAGCCGAAGGCAAGGCACGAAACCGGCGGGTGGAACTGCGCATCCTGAATCGCTGATCATCGCGATCATCGGGTGTTTCAGCGAAGCCCGGGAAATGTTCCGGTCTGCAAAAATTCGATCGTGTTCCAGATAGCTATTTGGGTGTTCATCCGATATCGGAACGAGCTGCCAACAATTATGAAATCGTCGTAGCGCGAGGACTGCCGTCCAATCCGTGCTGAAGCACCACGAATTCTGAGCCGACAGGTGCCTGAACGAATTCGGAGCGCGGTGTGGAAACACAGGCGACTAGCGCGATCAGCGTGGCAGAAACACCAGGTGCCGCCAATATGAGCGTGCGAATCATTTGGTCGCTACTGGCTGACTACCAGGTACTGGTCCGCCGCTACGGCGTTCAGGGACTTCTGCGTTCCATCAGGCCAGGTGATCGTGATATCGACCGACATAGCCGCACCGAGTCCGAAATGTGCTTCCGCAGGGTTTTGGGACACAAAATGATTGCCTGCGCGAATTTCCCGAATCTGTGTTCGACTACCATCCGAAATTTCGATCATTGCGCCGATGGCATCCGTATTCAGGCCGCTGCCGTTTAGCTTCACCGTCAGGTAGTGATTTGTCCCGCCCAGCTCATTCCGGTAAATGACGACACTTTTTACGGGCTGATTGTTGGTTATCACCAGGTCCAGGTCGCCATCACGATCGGAATCGAAGCAGGCAACACCCCTGCCCTGACCGGTATCGATTAACCCTGCACCCTGTGCCGCTTCAACAAAGGTGCCGTCACCCTGGGATTCAAAATAGCGAATCTGATCGAAGGTGAAATCATCCGGGCCGCCGGCATCCCGAGGATCGATTTGCTCCCAGCCATTGACGTGAAATATGTCGAGATCACCGTCGTTGTCGAAGTCCTCGAAACAAACACCCCAGCCCCAGCCACCATCAGCAACGCCAGCGGTATCAGTCACGTCAGTGAATACACCATTGCCATCGTTTCTGTAAAGGCGGTTTCCGATGTTCGGGTCTGCACCTTGTGACGTTTCGAAAATAGATGTAACAAACCAGTCCATGTCGCCGTCATTGTCGTAGTCACCGGCGGCGCTGCCCATTCCATTACGGTCTTTCACGACGTTTCGGTCTGTAATGTCAGTAAAGGTCGCATCACCGTTGTTCAAAAATATCTTGCTGGTGGTGAAGTCGGATGCAAACAGAATATCGGGATCTCCGTCTCGGTCGATATCCGACAACATGGGCGAAAAGGTGTAGTCAAACAGGCCAGGCAAACCTGTTTGCGTTATCAACTGGTCTGCGATACCGGATGGGATGCTCGCACTTGTGAAAGTTCCGTCGCCATTGTTTTCCCAGAGCGTTTCCGTATCCGGTTGCGGGTCGTTGCCCCAATGCGCAAGAAACAAATCAAGATCACCGTCCATGTCGTAGTCAGAAAAGCCAGCCGAGATAGTACTTTCCGCGCGAAGCACAATGCCCGAATTCGCGAATACGTCCGTGAATTGATTGGGGTCATTTCGAAACAGGTAGTTCGGATGATTTTCGACTGAGCCAACGAACAGATCGAGATCACCATCGCCATCGATGTCTGCGAAAGCCGGACCACTGCCCAGGTGGGTCGCATCGAGCCCCAGTTCATTTGCAACGTCGGAGAACTTGTTACTACCGTCATTTCGATAGAGCGCATTCGGCGCGCCGTCGCCGCCAACAAAGTACAGATCAATTAAGCCGTCCCGATCGAAGTCAGCTGCAGCCAGCCCCCCGCCCATTTCGGCGGGATCGGAGGTGTTTGCCGTAACGATCGAAAATCTGTGATCGATGCCACTAATCGCCGTTACATCCGAAAATGTAGTCTGCGGCATGAAAACCGGCGGCGGTGGCGGAGGTGTTGGCGGCACCGGTGGTGCGGTCGCCGAGCCGCCGCCGCCGCCACAGGACGACATGAGCATGGTTGCGAGTACTATTAATGCCGGTGTCCGGGCGGGAATTTGGGGCGTGGGCTTTTGCATGCTTCCTGTCATCGAGAGTTCGGTTGGCTGTGTTGCCTATTATACGGGCGAACCAGCAAACAGGCTCGTTGTCTGATAGATCATCCCGCCCGTTTATTTGATTGCTGATGTGGCGGTTTCAGGCGGTTTTGGAGTACCTATGCGACATAAAAGTTTCGGTAGATTGCGGAGCTTCCTGGCAGGCGCCGCGACTTTGTGTGTATTCGTTGGGACATCACTCTGGGCAACCTCGGTGGCTCTTGAGCCGGTGAGCATTGGTGATGGCAAAGCCCCGGATCCAATAAATCACCCCGAAGCCGTAGTTCAGGTTTATGGAGCCGATGTCTGGGGATTCCGTGGCAACTTCGCCATCCATACGTGGGTTGCAACCAAGGCGCTGAACGCCCAAACCTATGACATCTACCAGGTTATCGGCTGGCGATTGCGGCGCGGCCGGCCTGTCGTGAGCGTTAGTGACGGCAATCCGGCGAAACCCTGGTACGGCTCACCGGCAATATTGCTGCACGAAAAACGTGGCCCTGAAGCCGGTGAACTGATTGATCGCATCCATGCTGCCGTCGAGTCCTACCCGTTTCATAATGAATACAAAATGTGGCCCGGCCCGAACAGCAATTCATTTACGGCATGGATTGCTCTGGAAGTACCGGAGCTTGGGCTGAAACTGCCGGTCAAGGCGATTGGTCAGTCCTGGATGAAAGGCGAGTACCGGCGGATCATCGATTCCGGCCCCTGACCGGTCCTCTGTGACGTCCGACAGCGACCCATAACACGTTGTACAACATAATGGCTGGATGGAATATTCGATCCTTATCTGTCCTGTGATTCTGCCGATGTTGTTCTGGGCGTGGTATCACTATCACAAGGATCGCCATTTGCCTGAACCGCCCAGTCACCTGGCTGCAGCCTTTCTGCTGGGCGGAGTCGCTTTCTGGCTCGGCAAATTGATGTACATAGGGCTCGGCTACCTGGGATTGCGATTCGACGCTTACCTGCTCGCGGACACGAATCAGTTGGGACTTTTCCTGTATGCCGTGCTCGCCATCGGCCCGATCGAGGAATTAGCCAAATTGATTCCGTTCCTGTTGGTGATCACGCGTTTCCCTGAATTCGACGAGCCAATCGACGGCATTATTTATGCGTCCTTTATAGCTTTGGGATTTGCAACGCTCGAAAATCTTCAATACCTGGAATTCGTCACCTCAGGTGAGGCCCTGGCTCGAGGCTTTGCCGGCCCGGTTATTCACATGGTCTTTGCGTCAATCTGGGGTTACTACATTGGCCGGGCATGTCTTCGTCGGGAGGGGCTGGTAGGTACGATATTACTGGCTCTGGGCGGAACCGCTGTGCTGCATGGGATCTATGACTATCTCGTCATCGCGCTGCCTCGTTTCGCCCTCCCTGCTTCGGCGCTCATGGTTCTTGGCATCTGGCTCTGGCGGATGTTTCTTATCCGCGACCTGCATGCCGCCGCTCGTGACCACAATGACCGATTGGCCAGTCCGGCGGATGTCTGAAGCCTAGCTCGTTCGATCGTACGGGTTGTAAGCGCCACCGAAGTCTTCTGCCGGCGCCGGCTCTTCGAGAGTCAAGCCAATTTGCTCGTCTTCCATGAGCTCCTGAAAGCGTTGCTGAATTTCACGCAACGACAGCGAAACGTACGACTTTGATTCTGAAGTATCCATACTTGCACCGGTTCTGTGAGTCCTTTCCCAGTCTGTCGCGGTATGGCGACAGGTCAATATGTCGCAGTATAGAGACGGGGTGGCCGCTGTTTTGTGAGCTCGTTCTCACTTTTCCGGCGGTTTATCCACAGATTTAGTCCTTTATGTAACATTGAAGGTTCTGCAGCGGATTAATTATGAAATAGGCGCAATCCGCCTGATCTGTGAGGCAGTGTGGTCTGAGGGTTACGAATTGAGCTTTTAGTAACGAACTAAAGCGGAGCCCCATGTAAAGCCGGCCCCAAACGCTTCAAACAGCAGCAACTCGCCCCTTTTGATGCGCCCGTCCCGGATCGCAACATCAAGAGCCAGCGGGATGGATGCGCTGGAGGTGTTGGCGTGTTCGTCCACGGTGACAATGACCTGATCCATTGATAATTCGAGTTTCTTTGCGGCTGCCGTGATGATTCGCAAATTTGCCTGGTGAGGGACCAGCCAGGCGAGATCTTCTTGCTTGATATTATTGCCGGACAAGGTTTCCCGGGCGATGTTGCCCAGCGTGCTGACGGCTTTACGGAAAACCTCATTACCTTTCATGTGAATGAAAGCAGCTTCCTGCTGGACGGTGTCGTAGCCGCTCGAGATGCCGGCGGGAACATGCAGCAGCTCCTCGAATTCGCCATCTGAATGAATATGCGTGGATATGATCCCCGCTTCATTCGATGCACGCAGGAGAACAGCACCGGCGCCGTCACCGAACAGCACACACGTCGAACGGTCGGTCCAGTCCAGAATCCTGGACATGGTTTCGGACCCGATGACGAGCGCATTTCGTGCGCCGCCGGTCGATATAAAGCGGTTAGCGACGTCGAGCGCATAAATAAAACCCGAACAGGCCGCATTCACGTCAAATGCGGGAATTTTCCTGAGACCGAGGCGTCGCTGCACGATACAGGCCGTGCTCGGGAAAACTTTGTCCGGCGTCGACGTTGCGACAATAATGAGATCGACCTCACTGACGTCCATCCCTGCCGCCTCGATCGCCCTCTCGGCCGCCACAACAGCCAGATCCGAGGTCTTCTCACCTTTGGCCGCAATATGGCGCCTTTTGATTCCTGAGCGATCACGAATCCAGTCATCCGTAGTGTCGACCATCTCTTCGAGGTCTTTGTTGGTAACCACGCGTTCAGGCAAATACCCGCCCGTGCCGGCGATTCTTGCAAAAGTCATTAGACGGATTTCCTCTGGAGGTCCGGAGTAGTTCAGGCGCTTCAGCGCCTCATAAAGTCGGCGAGTTCGCGGATTGTCGGATATTCGAAAAGGTCGCTGATATCCAGCTTACCGGGGTGCTTTTCTTCGACGGCGAGAACGATTTCTGTGAGTGTAAGAGAACTGACCCCAACTTCAAACAGGTTGTCATCCGGACCGATGATCCGGTCTTTGGAAAATTCCCGGCAAATCAGCTCAAGCTCCCGAACCAGGGGATCATCGTCGAGTTCGTCCTGGCTGTCGGTATGTTGGCTGAGTTCTGCGACAAGATTCTGAAAATCGCCCTCCATGTAGGCATTGGCGAGGTGGGAACGCTGCACCTTGCCACTCGTCGTTTTCGGAATCCGGGATACCGGGATAACGTGGTCGATCTCAAGGCCGGTGTGCTCGCCGACAATCGTGCGAACGTCATCGGCTATTTGACGGAAAGATCCGACGTCCTGCCGAAAAAGGATAAATGCGAGCAGTTCCTCTGTCTGGCTTGAGGTTGGAGTTACGCCACTGACAACCACCTTGCCGAGATCGAGTCCGTCGAGTTGCGCAATGACTTCTTCAATATCGTGCGGGTAATAATTTTGCCCGTTAACAATGATGATGTCCTTCGACCGACCGGTGATGACCAGGTCACCGTCGACAAATACGCCGCAGTCGCCGGTTCTAAGCCAGCCATCGTCTGCAAACAGCGCGGCACGGGCGGCCTCATCGTTGTAAATGCCCGTAGTGACATTCTCGCCTCGAATGTGAATATGACCAACGACGCCCTCTCCTACCGGTTCGTCCTGATCATCAGTAATGCGGACTTCGCTGAATTTGATGGGTCGCCCGACTTTAAGAAAGCTCACCGCATCCGGGTCGCCCGGTTCGCTCGTTGTATAGGGCGAGCCGATCCTGAGGCTGTGCCGATCGGCAACGATCCGGGAATATTCGCTATCCAGTTCGGGAAAGGTTACTGCCAGTGTCGCTTCGGCCAGCCCGTAAACCGGGAACATCGCTGTCCGCTTAAGGCCATAGGGCGCCATGGCATCGAGAAACGATTCGCACAGGTCCCAGGAAATTGGCTCCGCGCCGTTAAGAATGAGCTTGACCGATGACAGATCGAGGTTTTCTATGCCTTTTCTTACAAACAGCTTGAGAAAATGCTTGTAGCCGAAGTTGGGCGAGCAAAGTTGAGTCGATTTGAGTTCGCTGGCCTTTTGCAGCCAAAGCAGTGGTCGCCGAACGAAGACGCTCGTATCCATTATGGCGTGATCCATACCCGCGGCAACGGCACAGAGGTGATACCCGATAAGGCCCATATCGTGCGTCAGCGGCATCCAGCTCAGGCTGCGCTCTTCTTCATTCCACTGGATTCCTTCCATGATGCCGCGAATATTGGCGGTCAGATTGTTGTGCGTCAGGCATACACCCTTCGGGTCGCTGGTTGATCCGGATGAATACTGAATAAAGGCGATACTGGCAGGATCGGGTTCTGCGATTTTTCCAACTCCGGCACCGCTGATGTCGGCGTCCGTAACGGCCCGATCGCCAAGCAATGCCTGAATCTCTGTAAGCTCACTCTTGACAGCGAATTTCTTCAACCGGTCCAGCAAATCTGGTTCTGTGTACAGCGTGCCGTTGTTCAGCTGAGTCAGGATTCGGAATAGTTTGAAGCGATGTTCGTCACTGATTCCGACCGCGACCGGAACTGGCACTATGCCGCCCAGGATCGCCGCCCAGAACGCGGTAACAAACTTCTGGTTGGAGTGCGTGAATATGACGAGCTCGTCACCGGCCTGCATGCCGTGTTCCTGTAGCGATCCGAGAAGACGAAGCGCGTCATCCCAGACGCGACCGAATGGCAATGCGGTCTCGTCTTTATCGCCATCGATGAAACGAATCTCACGGGACAGGTCCCGCGCGTTCTGAAGAATATTGGTCAGGCTTTCGTAGCGTTCCATTTAGGCAATTTCGCTTTCTTGGGCGCGCAAGTGGGGGCGCACGATAATGCTGTTTTTCGTTCGCAAGTTAATTCCGAGATCCAGTTCGGGCTCCTGATCGCTTTCAAGTGTCATATGAAACCGCTGTATGAGCAAGCCAAGATGAACTTTCATCTCGAGAAACGAAAAATATTCGCCGAGGCAGCGGCGCGGTCCGAGTGAGAACGGGAAATACGGGCGATCACCCTTCTTGTGGGGACAATCGGGCCCGAAACGATCCGGATCGAAATGGTCAGGGTTCGGCCAGTACTCTTCGGTCCGATGTAAAATATAGGGTGACAAGTAGATGTCAGTCCCCTCCGCAACATCGTAATCCTGCAGCGCGTCATCTTCGATTGCACGGCGACTGAAAAGCCAGACGGGCGGATAAAGCCGAAGCGTTTCCTCGAGGAACTGCTGTCCGTAGACCGCCTCGGCCAACGTCTCCTGACTAATCGTCGCAGCATCCTGCAACAGCTTGCGGGCTTCTGCCAGCAGCTTCGCTTCAGCATCCTGGTTCCTGGCTGCCAGGTACCAGGCCCAATTCAGGGTTCCGGCGGAAGTTTCATAACCAGCGACAATGAGTGTAACCAGTTCGTCCAGTAGCTCATCATCGCTGAAGCCTTCGCCGGCTTTGTCTGTTGCTGACATGTACATCGACAGAAAATCAAATTCTTCTTCGGTATTACGCGCCCTGCGATCATTGATGACGCTCATGATGAGATTGCGGGATTCTCTTACTTGCAACACAATTCTGAGGTCGCGCTCGGAATCTTTGCTAAGAAATGCAAACGGATTTTCGCCTGCATGCAAAATATGCGTTTCGTAGTCGGCACCAAAGATGCAGCGCAGAATCAGCTCCAGCGCGAAATCGCTCATTTCCTGGGTGATGTCGAGGGTTTCGCCAGCGGCCGCAACTTTTTCCCACATCGACGCGCGCTCTTCGGCGCATTCGACCATCAGGCCAATAAGGCGATGTATGTTTTGTCGGGTGAAGGCAGGTTGAATCATCCTGCGAGAGCGTCGCCAGGTCTCACCGTCGCTAACGATCAGGCCGTTCCCGAGCAGCATTTTGACTCGCTCGAAGCCCGGGCCCTTCTTGTACCGGCTATGGTGCTTAACCAGTAACTTCCTGACCTCGTCGGCATCGTTGATGAAATAAGCCTTTCGGCCATTTGGCTTGTCCACCGACACAACGTTACCGAACTCAGCTTGCAGCGCTTGCAGGCAGGCCAGGGTCTCTGGATCGACGCCCAGTGCGACCGGCTCGTCGGGCCCGGGCGGCTCCCGGCTTTCGTGTTTGCTTAAGTTCATGAGAGGTAGTTTTTTGCAGGCTCGGGAATTGGGTGGCTTCGGCCCGGCAGGCGCAATATTACATTGACCCGCCCACAACCGATACTGCAAACTTCCTCGCCATCAGACCGACCGGCAGATGAGCGAATTTCGAATATTCATCTTTGGTTCATTCGTGCCCTGGCAAGATGTCAATATGGCAAGCATTGCATCACAACCGGGCATCATTTTTAGCGCGAGACACGTCATGTCCGATCCAGACCGCCGCAAGGACTTCTCGGATGTCGAGTCACGCCGAAGTACGCGCTCGCGGCGCGAGATGTCAGCCGGGCGGCGGCTCTACTATTTCCTCGGCATGCCGTTGTTAAAGGCGATCATCTGGCTGGTTTCTTCGACTTATCGGGTCCAGAAAGTCATTGGTGCCGATATCGCGGATCGTGTGATTGCCGATAAGAAAACAGTGTATGCGCCCTGTTACTGGCACCAAAACCACGTGCTTTGTTCGCAAATGATGCGTTCGTGGATCCGCAGGGGGTTCAAGGCATGCTTTCTCGTTTCATCATCGGTAGATGGCGAGGTGCCGGCACGAATTGCACGCTCCTGGGGTGCGGAAGTTATTCGTGGTTCGGCGAATCAAACCGGTGCGCTGGCACTGCGTGACATGCAGGCAATGATGAAGAAGGGATTCGCTATTGTGACAACAGCCGACGGCCCGAACGGTCCGCAGCACGAGTTCAAGCCCGGCGCCGTTCTCATGGCAAGAATTGGCCGAACACCGATGGTGCCGCTGGCATGTGCAGCAGACCGTGCCTGGTATCTCGATCGCTGGGACGAATTCATGATTCCAAAACCCTTTGCTCGCGTCGTTCTGGCCGTTGGTGAGCCAATAGAGGTCGCGCGCGATGCGTCGATGGAAAAGCTGGAGGATTATCGGCAGCAGATGCAATATGCAACCAATGCCTTAATGGCAGAGTCCAAGCAATTACTTGAGCAGGCCAGGGACTGACCAATGCAACATCGACTACGCGCGTGTCATATTCTGCCGATGCTGATCAGTATCGTCGTCCTGCAATTTGCAGGTGAGGTAGAAGCCGCAGCATCTCTAACTCCACATATCGCTGAATACAAAATCAAGATTAGCGTTTTGGGCGGGACCCTTCGTACTCAGCTACAGGCACTTGAAAGTGGCTACCGGGCAGAGTCCTCAATCGAAGCGACCGGAATGGCCAGTCTGATTGCGCATGGGTCCATTCGCGAGAATTCCGTATTCCTCGAATCGACGGGGGGGCTTCGACCTGTGAAATTCAGGTCAGATGACACCCTGTCGAGGGATGAAGAGACCATTGACTTCGATTTTGACTGGGAGGTCGGGGAAATTAGCGGCACAATCAATGGTGAGGAATTTAATGTGGGTTTGGACGGTATCGTTCACGATCGTGTTTCGTTGCAGTACGGCTTGATGCATGACCTGATCAACGGGATTTACCGCAGCGACTATTCCCTTCAGGATGCGGAGAAGTTTAAGCCGCTCTCGATTACGAATGTCGGCACCAAGCAGGTCAAAGTGCCTTTCGGCAAATTCGAGGCTATCGGAATTCAGCACCAGTCAGCCGGCTCGTCACGCAAGACCACGCTATGGTGCGTCGAAAAACTCGATTTTCTGCCCGTGATTATCGAGCAACATCGAAAAGGGAAACTGCAGGTTCGGGCAGTACTGACGAATTACACTGCTCTTCCTTAAGACCAGGCCCAGCCGGTTATCATGTCAGCGCAATTGCCAGCTGCATTGATAAAAACATTGCCGCAGTAACACCCGCACTGAGCATCAGTGCGGTTCCCCACCGGATGACTCTTCGCGGATTTGCAATCCCAACAAATACGGGGGCAGCCGGCAATAACAATGCATAAGCAACCGGCAGGTATACGCGAGCTATTTTCGGGTAACGATAAATCCAGGTTTTGAATTCCGGCGTATCAAGCATTTGCTTCGCAATGAATTTCTGGTTGCCAATACGACGAAGTCCGGCGAGTTCCGCTTCGGTCTCCGTTCTACCCTCAGCCATTGCTTCGCTCTTGAGGTCCTCAAGGTGATCATCGAGTTCAGCGATAATTCTCCTGATATGCCTCGGCGCAATCCCCGACTCCAGTAGCTCGGCCCGTAACGTGTCAAACGAGAGCTCAGGCATTGGCTGGTGCCTCCAATGCGGCCGAAACGCCGGACTGAACCCTCACCCACTCGCCTTGAAGTCTTTCGAGGCGTGTTCTGCCCTTTGCATTGAGTGAGTAGTAGACCCTTGTTCGGCCGTCAACTTTTTTCCTCCTGGCCTTCAGCGCGCCGCCACGCTCAAGGGAGTGTAAAACCGGGTAGATGACGCCCTCTCCAAGAGAAATGGCCTCTCCGGTCACCAGCTTGATTGCCTTGACCAGCTCGTAGCCGTACATCTCGCGTTGTTCAAGAAGTCTGAGCAGGAGCAGCTCGGGAACACCGCTCATGAAAGGTGGGTTCGTCTGACCCATAGTTCGAAACCGGTCGGTACAGGATCAGAAAAAAATACCTCGAGCAAATAGGTATGTCAATCTATACTTTTTAGTTCTAGGTATATATTATACCTATTAGCTCGAGGCATCACGATCGGGTCGGCCATAAAAGGCCCATTTATGCCTCGAGAGGATGATTACACGATATCTATCATCCGGAATGCAGACCTGAGAAACAGTGTTCTGGCGTCACTTTGGTGACTCCACTGGAGGCGGAGCTTGTTAGGCCTATTATCCCGCCAGGCATGCCCGGCTTCGCCTCCAGACTTTCAAAGCTAATTGGCGCGATCGAACATTTGTACAATCGTTTCGGTATCACCTTCCTTGCTGCGAAAAGTGATCTTCCGTTCGAGGACCCTGCCATCGTCAAGCATCTGCAGGCGCTCCGTCATCATCATGTTATTCTTGTCGAGCGTATCAACGACGAGTTGCTGCCCTTCCCAACCGGTTACACGTTGAGCTTCTACCTCACCGATGCTTATCGACCGATTTTCTCCGAAGCGAAATTCCTCAACAACGGAACGATCAAAACTTATGAAAAGGCCATCCGGTGTTTGCGTAATCTTTAATGATTTACCGGTCTCAAGGAAGACGAAGACAAGCCCGCCCCGGTAGCCGCTCTTGGAGCGACTTCCGCGCGTAGTCGACTGTCGCTCACTACCGCTGAAAATTTCGTCATCTTTAATGCCATCTGTCCTGCGAATGGCATCACGAATGCGTCGGTCATTTTCGCGTGACCCATCCTGAATGAGCCAGTTGCCGCTGAAATCGACGCCAGCAGGCACCGTACCGTCACGTGGGTCGAGCAACTCACGAGCCGCACAGCCGGCCAGCAGAATGCTGACGATAACGAGTGAGCCGGCAAACCTGGTCATATTTTTGGCAGCGGTATGAATTCTGTTTCTCCCGGAACTTCGTCAAATTTCTTTTCGAGCCAGTCCTTTTTTGCCTGGTTGATCCGTTCTCTCGAACTGCTTACGAAATTCCACCAAAGAATTCGTTCGCCCTCCAGCGTCGCACCGCCAGGTAGCATGATTTTCGATGCGACGATTGCTGCGATTGTCGCAGAAGTGTGTGGTTCAAATACGGCCATCTGACCGGGCTGAAGTTCATAACCATCGACCGTGACACCGCCGGTCACACAATACACAGCGAGCTCGTCAAATTCGCCAGGCGTTTCCAGCGTTGCACCCTGCTCGAGGTCAGCTTCAACGTAAATCGTCTCGCTCGATGTTTTAACCGGAGAGCAGGCTCCATAGGCTTCACCCGCGATGATCGTCAAATTCACGCCTGGCAGCTCCACTGTGGGTATCTCACTTTCCGGATAATGTTCGAACCGGGCGTCTGTTTCCTCGAGCTCGATTGGCAATGCGACCCATGCCTGGATGCCATGCAGGTGAGAGCCGTTCGCCATGAGGTCAGCGGGTGATCGCTCGGAGTGAACGACGCCGCGACCAGCCGTCATCCAGTTGACTGCGCCGCGGGTAATTGGCTGGTCGTAGCCGAGGCTGTCTTTGTGCACAATAATGCCGTCAAACAGGTAGGTGATCGTCGCAATGCCAATGTGGGGGTGCGGTCGAACGCTTACACCGGATCCCGGGGGGAATGCTGCCGGCCCCATGTGATCAAAGAATATGAACGGCCCTACCCTCTGCCTGGACTTGTCTGGCAAGGTCCGGCGCACGGTAAACTCTCCGAGATCCTTGGTAACCGGCTCGATGACCTGTGATATGCACTGCGGTAATTTGTCGTTAATATTCACTCGCTGCCTTTCTACATGCGTACAACGACTGACATGTCGCTATAATCCTTATCGCCTATATGGGAGCAACACGCAACAGTGACTACCGATAACCACGACAAAGTCGTCGCTGGCACCTGGAGTGGTGCCTTAACGCCGCCCGATTCTATTCCTGATACTGCCGATGTTGTCATTGTTGGCGGCGGTATTGTCGGCGTATCGACGGCCTGGTTTCTGGCGCGCCAGGGCGTCAATGTTGTGCTCTGCGAAAAAGGCTATATCGCCGGAGAGCAATCCGGACGGAATTGGGGCTGGGTACGCCAACAGGGCCGCGATCCCCGGGAATTGCCGATGATGATCGAAAGCATCCGAATTTTCAGCGAGCTTGAAAATGAAATCGGCGAGAGCGTCGGATTTGAAAAAGGGGGCTGCCTGTTTACGGCTAACACGGAAAAAGACATGCAGGGCTTCCACGATTGGATGGAGACCGCAAAAGAGTATGAGCTGGATACTCGCGTCGTCGACGCCACGGTACTCTCAGGCCTCGTAGAAGGTGCCACGCCTAACTGGCATGGGGCCATGTATACCGCGAGCGATGGTCGGGCGGAACCGCACAAGACCACACCAGCCATTGCCAGGGCCGCCGTGCGCGCGGGTGCCACAATACTGACATCCTGTGCAGTTCGTGGCATTGAATCAACTGCCGGAACGGTCTCTTCTGTTGTCACAGAGCATGGGCCGATCAGGACTTCAGTTGTGCTCTGCGCGGCCGGCGCGTGGACGTCATTGTTTTGCCGATCAATGGGCATTTCGGTGCCGCAGTTGAAGGTGCGAGGCACGGTTGCCCGTACCGCGCCGGCAGAAAAAATTCTCAACGGCAATATTTTCGACGACAGGATCGGCATCCGAAGACGTGACGATGGTGGCTACACCGTCGCTCATGGTTCGGTCCTGGACCATGGCATCACTCCCTCAACATTCAGGTTTGCATTCAAGTTTCTGCCGGCATTGATGCAGGAAATAAAAGTCCTGCGATTACGATTCGGCAAGGACTTTGTTGATGAGTTGACGATGCCGTCGACATGGTCGCTGGATGAGCTGAGCCCGTTCGAACAAAACCGGGTGTTGAATCCCGAACCGAGCAAACGCGTGCTCAATGGAATTCGTAGAAATCTCTACGAAGTATTTCCTAGGCTTGCCGGTGTGGAAATTGTTGAAGCCTGGGCCGGGATGGTTGAGACGTCTCCGGATGTCGTGCCAATGATTGGAGAGGTTGGAGATGTGAAAGGCTTCCACATAGCAACCGGATTCAGTGGTCACGGTTTTGGTATAGGACCCGGCGCAGGCAAGGCGCTTGCAGCAATGCTGACCGGTAGTGACAGTTCATTCGATCTTGAGCCATTCCGTCTGAGCCGATTCTTCGACGGTTCGCCGATACGACCCATGACGACCGTTTGAGGGGCCGCTATGCGTGTAGTTATATTGTTCTCGCTAGCCTTGCTCATGCCATTCTCGGCTAATGCAGAATATCCGCGGACCTTAAGGGTTGACTACTACCACAGCGGCAACGTTGGCGTGGAAATATTCAGCCTTGACCGCGTTGTACTGGAGCCCCTGCAATTTTCCGGAAACCTGAACCAGCCCGTCGACCGGACATTGCGCGGCAAATATTCCTTCGAAGTAGTGGACCCGGCATCCGGAGATATTGCCTGGTCGCGAAGCTTCAGTAGCATCTACGGCGAATGGGAGACGACGGGTGAAGCACGGCAGATGAATCGAACC
>CAJQPR010000119.1 GCA_905480255.1 uncultured Woeseiaceae bacterium
GCCCACGGTGCGGCCAGACCGTCTGTAAGTGTCTCAACTTTGAAATGCGAAGTTGGTGCGGCCGGGGCCCTGGTCTGTCCGGCAAACGCGGGGGACGACGGTATTCGATCCAGTTTAAGCGTAGGCGGGTTTTCCGACTCCTGCGAATTCGCTGATTGCAGGATCATCAGCATTAGTATTCCGAGCGTGAGTCTGAACTGCATATTTCATCCCTCTGTTTCATGAGAGAGTATATAGAAATCAACGGAATACCAATTCTGCTGCGTTACAATGACCGCAGCACGATAGAAACGAATTGTTCGAACCGATTGCGGGGAATCCAATGCATATCAAATTGACGCTTTTGCTTGCTGCAACGCTGGTTTTGGCAAGCTGTACGCCAAAGCCTGCGGCAGATCAGGAAACTGAGAAGCTCAGATTCGCGGTAATGACATTCGCACATGAGACCTGCACATTCTGCCCCGGAGGTGACAGCGACATAGAGCGCTGGACGAAGCTGCGACCACCTTACGTCGGTGACGAGGTCATGAACGCCGGATCTTACGTTCGAGGTTTCGTACGCGCGGCGGGAGAATACAGCGACGTTGAACTGATTGGCCTGGAATCTCCTGCAGGGGTATATGGCGGGTCATCCGCGAGCTGGACTACGGAGGAAGCGTTCGAGCACTTCCTCGGCATCATGCTTCAGGACCTGAAGGAGGCCATGCCGGTCGACGGTGTCTATCTTGCGCTGCACGGAGCAATGGCCGTGCGGAATGTGCCGCGCCCGGAAGCAGAAATCGCGCGACGATTTCGCGAGATCGTTGGTCCCGACGTGCCCATCGTCGGCTCCTTTGACCTCCACGCGAACGAAGATGAGGAATTCCTGCGCTGGGCAGACATGGCTTTCATTACAAAACGTTACCCTCACTATGACTCAGGCCTGCAGGGGGAACGATCCGCGCGGGCGTTGGTTCGAATCGCTAAGGGCCTGTATGACCCAACGACGGCTAGCCGCAAGCCCGGCGTCATAACGCCCACGGTGTTGCAGTGGACCGGCCAGTCACCGTCGATGGATATCATGGAACGCGCACGCCGCTGGGAGTCCCGTGAAGTGGATGTTTATGTGAGCGTGGCATATGGTTTTCCATGGTCGGATGTCCCTGATGTTGGTGCAACAGTTCACGTGATGACCAACAACGACCAGGAACTTGCCGATCGAATCGCAGACGACATGTCCGACTTTATCTGGCGCATGCGGGAAGACCTGTTTGGCGATAAACCAGCCCTGCCTGAAGTCGCTGCTTCGCAGGCGGCAACAGCATTCGCCGCCGGAAACACGCCGGTGGTCCTTGCCGATTACAGCGACCGAAGTGGCGACTCCACATTCACGCTGCAGCAAGTGGTCGACAAGCAGCTCAGTGGCGTACTGATCGCAACAGTTCGTGACGAACGCGTCATTGAGCGCCTTGTCAGCAGCAATGCACAGGTTGGCGACTTGTTCAGCATGGAAGTTGGCGGCTTTGCAGCCCCGTCTAGTGGTGACCCGGTACAAATCGACGGAACACTCAGTTACCTGGGAGAGGCATTCGGCTATCCGCAGGTCGCTGTCGTTGATTTCGGCGATCGCAACACATTGATCATCACACCGGCCCTCAAGCAGGTTATATGGACAGAAGAAGTCGAGTTCGGCCCCATTGATCCCGATGATTACGATATGTTCGTCGTCAAATCGCGGGTTCATTTCAGGCGCGGCTTTGATGAAACGGGTTACGCCAGTACGATTATTCTCGTTGACGCGCCAGGGCCCTTTGTCGGCACGAATGCACTGGACGCGCTGCAATATGAAAATGTCACACTGACCGATTATTACCCGTACGGGACACCCCAGAACCGGCAATAAAAAGGACAAGGAATGAAGAAACTTTTTTCACTTGAACATTCACTGGAAGCACTCGCCGCCCTGTTTGCGATTGCGGCGACTCTTGGCGTCCTGCAATCATTCATAATCGGCAAACACTTCGTGATTCCGACAATGATTCTTGTGGTGGCGGTGCTATTCGGTAACCTGGCACGATTCGGCCTGGCGGGACAGCGATGGGCAAAGCATGTGCTGTTCTGGATCTTCTTTGTTGAAACCTGCCACGCGTTTTTCGCGCTGTTCTGGGCAAAAACGCCACGCGAAATGCTGGGCGACTTGTTTACGCCGGTTTACGGCGCAGTATTCGTTGTTTTTGCATTCCTTTGCTGGCAGTACTCCAGGAAGAACGAACTATTCTGAAATGCAGGAGTGGACGAGGCCCACTCCTGCGTCTTTCCAGGTAATTATTTGACGGTGTCGCTGACCCGAACACCTTCAATGATTGTGCCAATCGCATGTGTGGTGTACTCAAACGGATCGCCGTCGTATAGCGCCAGGTCCCCGTCCTTACCAACTTCAAGGCTGCCAACGCGGTCGTCTATACCGAGTATCTTTGCTGCGTCGATGGTAATAGCAGCGAGCGCCTGATCTGGAGAGACACCATGTGCGAGCGTAATCGCTGCTTCAAACAGGACGACTCGTGTTTTCGGGACATAACCTTCGTAGCCACTCTGGAAAGCCGTTGGAATTCCCGCATTGATCAGTTTCTCCGCCGTCGTAAACGAGAGATTCTCACGCTCGCCTCCCGCCCGGGCCATCGCCGGGTGGACTATCACGGGCACTCCCGCAGCCTTGATTTCGTCGAGAAGCAGATAGGCCTCCGAAGCTCCATCCAAAACCATCCGGATGTCGAATTCCTCTGCGATACGAAGCGCCGTCATAATGTCATTGTGCCTGTTGACCGTAACCAACAACGGTGTATCACCTGAAAGAACGCTCGTCAGGACTTCCATTTTCAAGTCTCGGGCGGGCGGATCCTTTTCGTCATCGTCGGCAGCAGCTGCGATTTTGTCGGCATACGCCTCTGCTTTCAACAATTCGGTCCGCAGCATTGCGGCGACTTTGCCACGGGTTCCCGGAGTATTGCGCCCACCGTTTCCGGACATTACCGCACCCTGCCCCAAGGTCGCGGCAACCATTGCCGCAGGATTGAATACAGCCTCGTCAATCGTGTCGCCGGTCGTTTTCGCAATCAAAGTCTGGCCTGAAACTATTTCACCCGGTCCGTGCCCACTGTGGATAGTGGTAACTCCGAACGTACGCAACCATTCGATGAGTGGTTCACGTGCGTTGTAGGCGTCGATAGCCCGCAATTCAGGCTGAATGGCAGCCGACTGCTCCAGATGATCCTGATCGTCGTCCTGGCTGAGGTAGCCCACCATGCCAACTACGGTGTGCGCATCAATCAGGCCTGGCGTCACAACTGCCGCGTTGACAACATCCATATCACCGGGAATTGACACACTACTTGCAGGACCAATTGCCAAGATCTTGCCGTCGCGAACAACTACAACACCATTCTGAATTGGATCACCCGCCGACGTGTAAACGAGATCGCCACGAACGACAATATCTGACGCTTGCGCAGAGAACGCAGCAATGCAGAGTAGAGTAGCGATCAGCGAAATTATTGAATGTCTCATCAGTGACCCTCCTCGTAGCCGTGAAATTCATGGATAACAGAAGGCTGAAGCGCGCCGAAGCCGCCCTCCGCCACTGCCCGGTCGTCGGAATCGTCGATATCGAATCGCTTCACACCTTCAACCCAGGTCTCCTGTACTCGCGTGTAAACGCTGAACGGATCGCCTGAAAGAATAACGAAGTCTGCGTCTTTGCCACGCTCAAGCGTACCGATGCGATCATCAAGATCGAGCATCTCGGCGCCGGCCAGTGTCAAAGCGCGAAGCGCGGTCTTGCGAGTCATCCCCGCGCGAACGCCCAATGCCGCCATGCGCATAAATAAACGCGAATCTGAAATGTAGTCGTCGGTATGAAAACCAACGTTTACACCGGCACGCTCAAGTGCCGGCGCATTTTCAAAATCAATATACTGAGATTCAAGCTTGCCACCGGGGCTATCTATCATGATTAGTGAGACTGGTACATTGGCCGCAGCAATCTCTTCAGCAACCCGATGCGCTTCACTAACATGGTGAAGGACGACCCGAAAACCAAACTCTTCCTGCAGGCGCAGCACGGTCAGAATGTCATCGTGCCTGTGAGTGTGATGATGGACCACCCGCTCGCCGTCCAGAACTTCAATCAGCGCCTCCATGGCAAGGTCACGTTCCGGCATCTTCTCGGGATCGCCGTCTGCGCGCTCAATCTTTGCCATGTACTCCTGGGCGGCAACGTATTTCTGCCGGACCAGGGCCGCGGACTTGCCCCTTGTGCCCGGAAACGGAGCGTCACGTCGGGGATTAGTACCATTGGCCATCTTCATGCCGCCATCTACGCTACCGTCGTCCTTCTTGTAGGCAACCGTTTCGATGGAATTGCCATCGCGCATCTTGACGTACACCGTTTGCCCGCTCATCAAATGTCCGGAACCGGACATCAGGTTTGCCGTGGTAATTCCACCAGCCAATGCCCTCTTGAAACCGGCATCCCTGACATTAATCGAATCAAGGACCCGGGCTTCCGGTTGAATTGGTGAAGATCGATCGGCACCTGCGGGTTCGCCGATATGACTGTGCGTGTCCACAAGACCGGGAATGATGACCATTCCGGCGACGTCAACGACATCCGCATTCCGGGGAACGCGAACGTTCGACCCAACAGCTGATATTTTGCCGTCCTCGATTACCAGCGTACCATTCTCAATTGGTTCACCGGACACCGGCATGATCGTCGCGCCGACGAATGCTGTCGACTCACCGAATGCTGCCATCGAATGCAGCAGAAAAACACATGAAACTAAAGCAGACAGCCTCTTCATTTCTTCACTCTTATTATTTGCGGAGACCCGCCGAAGATACCTGAATCGACTGGGAGTCGCTAGCCACAACAGTCGACTGAATAACGATCCTTTGACTTGCGTGGCACACGCGCCGTACTCTGCAGCTGTGAAGCTCCAGACGCTAATATTCGATCTTGACGGAACCATCAGTGATCCGTCAGAAGGTATATTCCGATGCGTCAACTTCGCGCTGGAGGGGCACGGCTACAAACCTGCAACGCTTGAGCGCGTGCAAAGAATGATCGGTCCACCTCTCACAGAAATTTTCGAACATTTTCTCGGTCCGCTTCCGGACGACCGGATGCTCGCCCTGGTTGAAAGCTACAGAGAACGTTATGCCGAAATCGGCTATTCAGAAAACGTAATCTATGACTGTGTCCCGGAATTGATCCGCTCATTAACGACCAATGGGTACACACTTGGAATTTGCACATCGAAACGGGCTGATTACGCGGCAAGCATCGTAAGAATGTTTGGTCTGGACGAATGTTTCGAGTTTATCGACGGCGGCGACGTTCATATCAAAAAGTCGATGCAACTCGAGCGCCTCGTCGCTGCCGGCATGGATGCGAGGTCCGCAATCATGATTGGCGATCGCGCAGTCGACATTTATTCTGCCAAAGCAAACGAAATCAGATCTGTCGGTGTTAGCTGGGGATTTGCAGCCACCGATGAGTTGCCGGATGCCTCACCCGACCACCTGGTGCATACACCACTGGAATTGCAGGAATTGTTCTTATGAAAAAGTTTTTCGTTGCATTACTGGCGCTGACGCCGTGTATCGCTCTTGCGGCCACGAACGACCAGTCCTGGTCGGTCACCGGGCTTGAAAAACCCGCCGAAATAATCGTCGATGAATGGGGAGTCCCGCACATTTATGCAGAAACGCACTATGACGCATTCTTCGTACAGGGATTCAATGCGGCTCGCGACCGGTTGTGGCAAATCGACACATGGCGACGCCGGGGCCTCGGGCAGCTTGCTGAGGTTTTTGGCGCACAATACATTGCGCAGGATCGGGCAAACCGACTCTTCCTGTACCGGGGTGACATGTATCGTGAATGGCTCGCCTATGGTTCTGACGCCAAACTAATTGCGGAAAATTTCACATCAGGCATAAACGCATTCGTCGATTTGATTGATGACAACCCTGAGCTCCTGCCACCGGAATTCAAGCTCCTGAACTACAACCCCGCCAGGTGGCAACCTGAAGATGTAGTGATCATCCGCGGTCACGGACTTTGGAGGAATGTCGATACTGAAGTTCAACGTGCCCACATTGCCTGTCAGTCCGATCTTGAGACAGCCGGTTACTGGCAAACTTTGCAACCTGACTGGGAAACTGAGATACCGGCCGGCTTTGATCCCTGCCAGGTACCGGAAAATGTTCTCGACAATTATTTTCTTGCCAAGGCGCCGGTCCGATTTGAAAACGTTTCTCAGGCACTGAATGACGCGATATCCAACTCAAGAGACAGGAGCCTCGGCAGCAACAACTGGGTCGTCGCGCCCGAACGTACATCAACCGGGCGGCCGGTACTTGCCGACGACCCACACAGAGGGCATGCAGTGCCTTCGCTGCGTTACATTGTCCACCTGTCAGGCCCGGGTCTCGACGTTATCGGCGCTGGCGAACCGGCCTTGCCCGGGATTTCCATTGGGCACAATGACAACATTGCCTTTGGACTGACGATCTTCCCGATTGATCAGGAAGACCTGTACGTTTACGAGAAAATTGACGATGGCTATCGCTATAAGGGCAGTCGTGAAGCCTTCCGCATCCTCAGCGACGCCATTCCCGTTCGCGGACAGGACGACGTCAATGCCGAACTGAAATTTACTCGCCACGGACCGGTCGTATACGAGACCGATACACGGGCATTTGCGGTTCGCGCTGCATGGCTTGAACCGGGGATGGCTCCGTATTTTGGCAGCGTCGAGTACATGCGCGCATCGAATTGGCGAGAGTTTCTTGCTGCACTCAATCGCTGGGGCGCGCCATCGGAAAACCAGGTATTCGCGGATACGGACGGCAACATCGGCTACAAACCGGCTGGCTTATTTCCACGCCGGGAGGGTTGGGACGGGCTACTCCCGGTCCCTGGTGATGGGCGTTATGAATGGAACGGTTTTTACGACATGGACGTGTTGCCGGTCGAGTTCAATCCG
>CAJQPR010000120.1 GCA_905480255.1 uncultured Woeseiaceae bacterium
ACAAACTTGCCGCCGATCAATGGCAGGCGCGCAGCGATATGCTCTGCGATTTCGGTAGACGGCGTAATCGGATAGCCGGCGAAGAAGTTCATCCCGGCCGCCAGTGCACCCTCGGCGCAGGCGTGATCACCCAGCATGAAATGGTTGCCGGTGCGGACTTGCGGTTCCGCTTTGTCGAGGTCGTCTTTCCGTGCGGCGTCACCCGGCATTGGTTTCCCCTTCTTCAGCTGTGTCAGTCGTGAATATGGCGAGTTCCGGGCAGATCAGGTCGCAAAACCTGCAATGCACACAGGACATTTCTTTCCCTTCAACGACCTTCGGAAAGTGATAGCCCTTGACGTTGGTTTCTTCCGAGTACTCCAGCACCTCGGTCGGGCAGTAGGTAATGCAGAAATTACACTGCTTGCAACGCTCGGAAATGATGTGCACCCGCCCGACCGGCACCTTCGCAGATGCGAGATCGATTGGCTGGCGTGCGGCATTCTTCAATGCATCTGGCAAAAGGAGCTCCTGGCTGATCGCGATTTCCCCCTGACTGCCGGGCGTTAACCGCAATAGCAAATACCGTAGTCTGACGCTAAGCCGTCGGCCGCCACATTTCAGTACGGGCTTTCCACAATGCGGGTAACAGGGGGCGCCCTCTAGAATCGGTTTTATCAGACGGGGGCGAGGAAAACCGCATGTCGATAGCAGTATTAACGCTGGCTGCGCTTAGTTTCCTGTTTGCCTCTCTTTTGGTGCTGGCACACAGGAAACTGCATGTCGACGAAGATCCGCGCATTGACGCGGCGCACCAGATGTTGCCCGGTACCAACTGTGGTGCCTGCGGCTTTCCCGGCTGCCTCGGCCTTGCAGAGGCCATGGTCGATGGCTCAGCGCTTCCTGGTAAATGCACGGTCATGAACGATGACGAACGTGACGATGTCGCGGTATTCCTGGGGGTCGATGCCGGTGCCGAGGAAAAAGTCGTTGCAAGGCTGGCCTGTGCCGGCGGCACCAATGTGGCCCGAAACCGTGCCCGTTACGAAGGACTGGACTCTTGTCGTGCCGCGACGCTGGTCGCCGGAGGAGGAAAGGCGTGTTTCTGGGGCTGCCTCGGTCTGGGCGATTGCGAGAAGGTTTGCGATCTCGATGCTATCTATTTGAATGAACATGATTTGCCGATCGTCATTGAAGACGCCTGCACCGCGTGCGGCGATTGCGTCGACGCCTGTCCAAAAGACCTGTTCTCTCTACATCCCGTGAGTCACCACTTGTGGGTTGCCTGCAAGAATCTCGAAAAAGGGGACGCGGTGCTCGCCGACTGCGAGGTTGCCTGCGATGCCTGCGGCAAATGCGCGGTGGATGCGCCGGGAGGCGTGATCACCATGATCGACAACCTGCCGGTTGTCGACTACACGAGAAACCACGACGTACGAAATGCGATCGAGCGTTGCCCGACCGGGGCGATTGTCTGGTTCGAAAAAGATTCAGGACCGGTGGCCGGCCGTGCGGCACCGAGATTCCACCGCCAGGGTTCACGGCCCGGCTCGCCAACCTAGGAAAGCAGATTTCTCTATGAAAAAGAAAAATGAAACCTATCGATATCCCGGAACTCGCGCGGCGATGGATGGCAACACAGCCGCCATCATGTGCGAGCGCGAGTCGACCGATGCCGCTGGCGCATATCCAATCACTCCCTCTACTCAGATGGGCGAGTACTGGGCCGAAAACGCGGCGGCGGGGCACATCAACATATCGGGACGGCCGCTGATCTTCATCGAACCGGAAGGTGAGCATGCGGCAGCAGCCGTTACCGCCGGCCTGTCGATGACGGGGCTGCGCGCCGCAAATTTCTCATCTGGCCAGGGCATCGCGTATATGCATGAGTCCCTGTATGCCGCTGTCGGCAAACGCCTGACCTATGTGCTGAACATGGGTTGCCGGGCAATGACGAAGGCAACGTTGAATGTGCACGCGGGACACGACGACTATCACTGCGTTGACGACACCGGTTTCTTCCAGGTCTTTGCAAAGAACGCCCAGCATGTGGCTGACCTGAACATTATCGCGCACCGAATCGCCGAGCTCGCGCTGACACCTGGCATCGTGGGTCAGGACGGCTTCCTGACGACGCACCTGATCGAATCACTGATGATTCCGGAGCGTGAACTCATTGCAGAGTACCTGGGGTTGCCCGATGACATGATTGACACGCCAACGCCTGCACAAAAAATTATCTACGGCGAGCAGCGGCGGAGAATCCCTGAGCTTTGGACTGTCGACGACCCGGTGATGGCAGGTGTAGTGCAGAACCAGGATTCATACATGCAAAGCGTTGCGGCACAGCGGCCGTACTTTTTCGATCATATTCAGGCGCTCGCCGAGCGGTCACTGGACGAGTTTCATGCGCTGACAGGCCGACGCTATGAACGCGTCATGACCTATCGCTGTGATGACGCCGAATACC
The DNA here is from genome assembly GCA_905480255.1 of uncultured Woeseiaceae bacterium. Lineage (GTDB taxonomy): Bacteria > Pseudomonadota > Gammaproteobacteria > Steroidobacterales > Woeseiaceae > SZUA-117. The sequence continues at coordinate 2,450 of CAJQPR010000120.1, forward strand.
TGATCATGGGGCAGGGCAGCCTGATACCGACTGCCGAGGCGGTTGCCGACTACATGCGCAAGGAACGGGGCATCAAGGTCGGTGTGGTGAATTTGCTCATGTTCCGGCCGTTCCCCGGTGATCTGGTCACCAAAATCCTGCAGGGGAGAAAAGCTGTTGCGGTACTCGAACGCACCGATCAACCACTGGCAGCCGATCTGCCATTGATCCGTGAGATACGCGCCGTATTGAGCAAGAGCCTCGAGAATGGCCAAAACGACCAGGCTTATCCGGATCTTGCGACCTACAAGTCAATGAAAGACATGCCTTCGCTTTACTCCGGTTCCTTCGGTCTTGGCAGTCGTGACCTGCAACCCGAAGGTGTGGTCGCTGCTATTGAGAACATGCTGCCCGACGGCCGCCACAAACGACTCTTCTACCTGTCCATCGACTTCGTGCGCCAGTCGATGATGACGCCGAAACAGGAGATCTATCAACAGTCAGTCATGGATGCGTACCCCGGGGTGGCTGACCTCGCGTTGCGTGGCAGCGTGAATCCTAACCTGATGCCGGATGGCAGCATTACCGTCCGCATGCATTCGGTCGGTGGCTGGGGTGCGATCACGACTGGCAAGAACCTTGCGCTGACATTGTTTGAATTGCTTGGCTATCACGTCAAGGCGAACCCCAAATATGGTTCGGAGAAGAAAGGCCAGCCCACCAGTTACTACCTGTCAGCGGCTCCGGAGCCGATCCGCATTAACTGCGAGTACTACTATGTTGATGTCGTACTTTCCCCGGACCCGAATGTCTTTGGTCACACGAACGCGGTCGCAGGCCTGAACAAAGGCGGCGTGCTGGTTATGCAGAGCGACGCCGGGTCTCCAGAGGAGTTCTGGCAGTCGATACCAGACCGTTATCGCAAGACGATCATTGAAAATGAAATCCGGGTCTTCTATCTCGACGCTTTCAAGATTGCGCGCGACGAAGCTACGGATTCCGAGTTGCAGCTGCGTATGCAGGGCATTGCGTTCCAGGGTGCGTTCTTCGCGACATCGCCGCTACTTGAGAAACACGGCCTTAGCGAGACGCAACTGCTCGAAGCAATTCGCGACCAGTTACAACACAAGTTTGGTTCGAAGGGCGCTCGTGTCGTCGAGGACAACATGCGGGTCGTGCGCCGCGGCTTCGAGGAAATTACCGAGATAACCGACAAGACCATTGGTGAAGCAAATACCAAAGGCAATGGTCAGCTGCCCATTCCAGTGATGGTAAAGCGCGAGCCGCAGTCTGCATCCGCGTCGTCGGACATTCATCGGTTCTGGGCGCAAACCGGCAGCATGTATGCAACCGGCCAGGGCGAATCTGTTCCCGCCGATCCGTTCATGAGCATGAGCCTGATGCCGGCAGTTTCTTCACACTTCCGTGACATGACGTCGATTCGTTTCGAACACCCGGAATTTATTCCTGAGAACTGCACCGGCTGCGGGGACTGCTACACGGTCTGTCCGGACACGGCTATTCCGGGACTCGTCAATGAATCCGGCCAGGTACTCGACACGGTTGTCAGTCGCCTGAAAAAGGCCGGCAAGCCGACCGAGCACCTGCCCAGGGCCGTGCGCCAGATGGACATGAAGCTCAAGAAGCTGCTCGCTGCCGCTGAAGAAACCGATTCGGTGGATACGATTATTGAGGATGCGATCGCGGCAACAATTGACGAAACGGATCTTTCTTCTGAACATAAACAACAGCTTACAGAGGAATTCCAGAATTTTAAGGAAGAGTTGGGGACCTTCAAATTCGCGCTATGTCGCCCCTATTTCACATTGCCCGAGAAGAAGCAGGCGGGCGGAGGCGGCTTGCTCAGCATTACGGTTGACCCATACACCTGCAAAGGCTGCATGGAGTGTGTCGAGGTTTGCAACGACGACGCGCTGCGTCCGGTTACGCAGACCAAAGAGTCCGTTCAGTTACTTCGGAAGAACTGGGACTTCTGGCTGGATCTGCCGAACACACCGGAAAAATATATCCGCGTAGACGATCTTGAAGAAGGTATCGGCGCGCTCGAAACGATATTGCTGAACAAGGAGGCCTATCTGCCTTTCGCCAGTGGTGACGGAGCATGCCTTGGTTGTTCCGAGAAAACAGTCATCCATCTTTTCGTGGCGACTGTGGAATCGCTGATGCAGCCAAGAGTGAAAAAACACCTGGCGCACATCAATGAGCTGATCACGAATCTGAAGAAGCACGTGCAGATGAAGCTGGTGGGCGAGATCGATGTCGGTGACGCCGAAGATATGGCGGCGGTTCTCAGTGACGCAGGAGACGGCGATCTGACACTGGCCAAAATCGCAGATTCAATTGAGAAAACGCATGAAGCCGAACCGATCGATCGGGACTGGTTGCAACATGTCACCGACCTGATTGCGAAGCTGAATGACCTGAAGTGGCGCTACGAGAATGGCACCACCGGCAAAGGCCGGTCGAGTATGGGCATTATTAACGCCACTGGCTGTACCTCGGTATGGGGCAGCACCTATCCGTTCAATCCGTATCCGTTCCCGTGGGCAAACCACCTGTTCCAGGATACGACGTCGATGGCCATGGGAGTTTTTGAAGGACATATGGCGAAAATGGCGGCCGGCTTCAGGACGGTTCGGCTGGCTGAGGCCCTGCTGAAGGGACAATACGATCCGGAAGGTCAGGAAGAGCACTATCGCTATTTTGACTGGCAGGATTTCTCCGATGAGGAATTCCATCTCTGCCCGCCGGTGGTCGCCGTCGGTGGTGATGGCGCGATGTATGACATCGGCTTCCAGAACCTGTCGCGAGCCATGATGTCGGGCAAGCCGATCAAGGTTGTCGTGGTCGATACGCAGGTCTACTCGAATACCGGCGGTCAGGCATGTACGTCCGGATTCTTCGGCCAGATCTCCGACATGGCGCAGTTCGGCAAGGCGATCAAGGGCAAGGAGGAGTCACGCAAGGAGATTGGGCTAATCGCGATGGCGCACCGGACGACTTATTTCATGCAGTCAACGATGGCCAACTCCAATCACATGATTGAAGGTTTCGTGCAGGGGCTGATGTCCCGGCGACCAGCGTTGTTCAATTTGTACACCTCCTGCCAGCCTGAACATGGCATCGGCGATGACATGGGTCATCACCAGGCCAAGCTTGCGGTCGAGTCCCGGGCATACCCATTGTTCCGCTACGACCCGGACAAGGGCGACACGGTCGCCGAATGTCTCGACCTCGACGGCAATCCGTCCATCGGTCTCGACTGGCCGGTCACGAAAATCAACTATGTTGAACGCGGTAAGCAAAAACAAATGGAGATCCCCACGACCTTCGTTGATTTTGCCGTTACAGAAACGCGCTTCCGCAAGCATTTCCGCAAAGTACCGCGTGACGCATGGCATGAAGACATGGTACTGGTCAGCGACTATCTCGACCTGGATGAGGACGATCGCGAAGGTAAGGTGCCGTATGTCTGGGCGCTGGATGCGAAACAGGAACTCAGCCGCTTGCTGGTCGCTGAACCCATGGTGCAGTCAGCTGCGGAGCGGCGTGACTTCTGGATCATGCTCCGCGCCCTTGGGGAGTCCGAGGAAGAGACAGTTATTGACGATGTTCAGCTCGAGTCGCGTATTCGGCAGGAAGTGGTACAGAAAATTGCTACGGGCCTGATGGGACTGGTGAGTGGCAACGAGGCGCTTGATCTGAATGCGATGCTGGACACGAATGTCAGTACTCCGCCACCAGGTCAACCGCCAACACTGACCGCTGTCGAAACACCACCGCCCGCAGCAGCGGAACCAGCGTCCGGTGAATACATGGCGCCGTGGATCGAAACCGAGGAGTGCACTGCTTGTGACGAGTGCATCATGATTAACCCGCAGATATTCGAATACAACGGCGACAAGAAGGCGTTCATCAAAAATCCGGATGGCGGACCTTACCGTGATCTGGTCAAGTCGGCGGAAAAATGCACGGCACAGATCATTCACCCGGGCCTGCCGCGCGATCGCAGCGCCAAGGACATCGACAAGTGGATTAAACGCGGGACGAAGTTTAACTAGGATGTTGAATCTCGCTCGAAAGGATTCCTTCGCTAACGGCATTCACCCGCCGGAGATGAAAGATGAGACAAGTCATCTCGCGATCCGTCGATTTCCATTCGCGCCTTTACTTATCGTCCCGCTTAGTCAGCACCTTGGAAAACCGGCATCGTCGGTTGTGCGGGCGGGCCAGGAAGTATCGCGTGGTCAGGTGATTGCGGAAGCGGATGGCTTTATGTCTGTCGCAATGCACGCGCCTGCCTCCGGTATCGTGAAAAAGATCGCGCTGGCGCCGGGAATCGGCGGCAACATGATAGAGAGCGTATATATCGAGCCGCATCCTGCTTCGTCGCAGGAAGTCGAGGGCGGCGAAGCTTGCGATGTCGAATCGGCCACGGCCGACGAAATCATTGCTGCTATCCAGTCTGCCGGCATCGTAGGTCTTGGCGGCGCGGCGTTTCCGACGCACGTTAAGCTCAAACCACCGGAAGGCAAAACCCTCGATACGCTGATTATTAACGGCGTTGAATGTGAACCCTACCTGACAACAGATCATCGGGTCATGCTGGAACAGACCGCAGATATATTTAACGGAATCAGATACTTATTAAAAGCTACAGGCGCGGGTGAATCGATAATTGCCATTGAGGCAAACAAGTCGGATGCTGCGAAAAAGCTGCAGGACGAATGCCCGGCAGACCTGCCGGTGAGTATTCGCGTTTGCCCGGTCAAGTATCCGCAAGGTGCGGAGAAGATGGTTATCCAGTCCCTGCTTCATCGTGAAATTCCTTCGGGCGGGCTGCCCGCAGATGTCGGCGCCATTTGTGTGAATGTCGCGACGACGGCCGAAATTGGCCGCCTGCTTCCGCGAGGTCACGGCATTCAGGAGCGGGTGATAACGATTGGCGGCCCCGGTATTAAAAGAAAAGGAAATTACCGGATTCCGATCGGCACGACTGTCCGCTTTGCACTCGACGAGGCGGGGGCGGCGAAAGACATCGCCCGGGTTTTCCTTGGCGGGCCGATGATGGGGCCGTCAGTGTCGAACCTCGACATCCCGATCACCAAGGGGACGTCCGGAATAACTGCGTTTACCCAGGCGCAGATCGACGAGGCAACGGGCCACAAACACATCTACCCGTGCATTCATTGCGCGCGATGCGTAGAGGCGTGTCCGCTGTTCCTTAATCCGTCGCAGCTCGGCATCCTTGCCAAGAACGAAGAATACGATCGAATGGTTGGCGAGTTTCACCTGATGGATTGTTTTGAGTGTGGCGCCTGTTCGTATGTTTGCCCGTCACACATTCCGCTCGTCCAGTATTTTCGTCTCTCCAAGAAAATGGTGAGAAAATTGAGCGCCGCAAAATGAGCAAGCTCAGCCAGTACCTGGAAATCGGTTCGTCACCGCACGTGTCAAGCGGCGCGAGCGTCGACGTAATCATGCGCAACGTATTCGTGGCACTTTTGCCGGTCTGTGCGTTTTCAATTTATGCGTTCGGTATTGCAGCTGCCCTGGTATTGGCCACAGCGACGCTCACCTGCGTCGTAACGGAACATGTCATCTGCCGCCTGAACAACAAACCGACCACCATCGGCGACTGGTCGGTTGCTATTACCGGTTTGCTTTATGGTTTGACGCTGCCGCCCGATCTGCCGTTGTGGATGGTGGCTATTGGCGCGATATTCGCGGTCGCCGTTGGAAAGGCCCTTTTTGGCGGGCTTGGTTGTAACGCGTTTAACCCGGCGCTTGTCGGCCGGGCATTTCTACAGGCCGCTTTTCCGCAGGCGATGACGCACTGGTCCTTGCCACTTGCTGCCGATCGATTCACGGACATTCCGGGATCGGTCCTGGCTTTTCCTTTCGCGGAGCCCGCTTACGATGCTGTCACCGCGGCAACGCCACTTGCACGCATGAAGTTCGAGGCGATTCAGGCTGAAAACTCTGAATTGTTGTGGGGAATGACGTCCGGTTCCGCTGGCGAAACCTGTGCCGCGCTTATTTTTATTGGCGGCGTCTACCTGGTTGCACGAAACATGATGAACTGGCGCATTCCCGTTTCCATAATGCTGACCGTCGCGCTCATCACCTGGATATTCATGCAAATCGATCCGACCGTCTATCCGCGGCCTTCATTCATGCTGTTTTCCGGTGGCCTGATGCTAGGTGCGGTGTTCATGGCGACCGACATGGTCGCGTCGCCAATAACGAATGCAGGGTGCTGGCTGTATGGGTTCCTCATTGGCGGTCTCGTTGTCGTTATTCGATTCTGGGGTGGTATGCCGGAAGGTGTGATGTACGCGATCCTGCTGGCGAACGCGGTTTCGCCGCACATTGACAGTCTGATTCAGCCGAGAGTATTCGGTACCGGCAAGGGGGCAGGATGAACACCCCGGAATTGCAGCCACAGACTTCTGCGATGTCGATGTATCGCGCCATCGTTGGTATCGGAGCAATGTGTGCCCTGGTGATTGTCGTGGTGTTCCAGTCGACTGCTGCTCGTATTAGGGATAACCAGGAGCGGTTCCTGGCAGCCGCAATTTCAGAAGTCCTGCCGGTGACAGAAGAGACGATTGCCGTCGACGTCGGGGAAAACGGTCAGCTGGAGAAGACAAGCGCCTCGTTACCATTGCCCGTGTTTCTCGCTTATGGAAGTAACGGTGACCTGGTCGGCGCGGTATTGACGGCTGAGGGTATGGGATACCAGGACAACATTCGCGTTTTGTACGCCTATTCCTTCGAGAAACAAGCAATCGTCGGCTTCAAGATTCTGGATAGCAAGGAGACGCCGGGTCTTGGAGACCGGGTAGAGATCGAACCTCATTTCATTGCCAATTTCGAAGCTCTTGATGCGCGCCTGAATTCCAGCGGCGACGCACTCAACAACGCGATCGTGACTGTAAAGCAGGGAGAGAAAACAGATCCCTGGCAAATCGACGGCATTACCGGAGCGACAATTACGTCCGAGGCGCTCGGCAACATCCTGAACGATAGTGCCAATGGGTGGCTGCCCATTTTGGAGCGGGATGCAATCAGCATAGACCGGGAGGCGACCCCGTAATGGCAAGTAAAGAAGTTACTTCTACCGACGAATTTGTCAAAGGCCTGTGGCGGGACAACCCGGTGTTTGTCCAGGTGCTTGGCATGTGTCCGGCGCTCGCGGTGTCGAACACGGCAATGAATGCACTGGCCATGGGCCTCGCTACGACCTTTGTTTTGCTGATGTCGGGCCTTTCGGTCTCTCTTCTGCGGGGCTTCATTCCGCGGGAAGCTCGCATCGTTTGCTACATCTGCATCATCGCAACCTTCGTGACCTCGGTTGACTACCTGATCATGGCTCTGAGCCTCGAACTGCACCGGGCACTCGGCGCTTTCATCGCACTGATCGTCGTCAACTGTCTGATCCTCGGGCGTGCCGAGGCGTTTGCGTCGAAGAATAAGCCCGGACGTGCCTTGCTGGACGGCCTGGGCATGGGTGTTGGCTTCACGGTCGCGCTGCTTTTTATCGGCGTCGTGCGTGAAATCCTCGGCAGCGGATCGATTTTTGGCTTTGCAGTTTTCCCGGATAGCTTCCAGACATGGACCGTCATGGTGCTGCCGAGCGGCGGCTTCTTCGCGATGGCTTTATGGCTTCTCATCGTCAACAGGATCAAGAAGAAAGAGGCTGAAACTGAAAAAGCGGAGGCGACTGCATGAACGACGCCTCACACTGGTCAATCTTCCTGAACGCGGCGCTGGTCAACAACTTTGTGCTCGCTTATTTTCTCGGCATCTGCCCGTTCTTCGGGGTGTCCTCAAAACTTGAAACTGCAGTTCGCATGGGTGGCGCAGTTAGCTTCGTCATGCTGGTGGCCTCAGTTTGTGCATTTCTGATCAACCTGTTGCTGGATGCCGTAAACGCGCCATTCCTCAGGATCATCTCCTACATCCTCGTTATCTCATCAACCGTTCAACTGGTTGAAATGCTTATGAAAAAGTTAAGTCCCACGACATTCCGGGCGATGGGTATCTACTTGCCGCTGATCACTACTAACTGCGCCATCCTTGGACTGGCGCTGTTCCAGACCAACCGCGGTTACAGCTTTACCCAGTCAGTTGTCTATTCACTTGGCGCCGGAATCGGCTTCGCCCTGGCGTTGGTGCTGATGGCGGGTGTGCGTGAAAAACTTGAATTGAATGAGGTACCCGATCTCGTCAAAGGGACCGTTGCGGCACTGGTTGTCGCCGGCATTTTGTCCATGGGATTCATGGGATTCGCAGGACTGGGGAGATGATCATTATTTACCAGTTCCTGATCGCCGCGGCACTTATCGCGTTAATGATTCTCGTACGTGTTTTCGCGAATCGTGCTGTGCTTCAACAAAGACTAAGTTGTGATCATTCGGACAATTGCGGCGAGACCGATTGTCCTGATCGAAGTGACGAAAAAAGGAGTGCGTGTCATGCGCCTTGAGGATTACCCGACAGAGCCACGCTTTACGGCAAAAGTCCTGAGTACCGAAGAAATCACGGAGGAGGGCACTGATATTGAAGTGCGAGAGCTCATCCTCGGGCTTGAAAATCATCAGTTCGACTTCGAGATCGGGCAAAGCATTGGTGTCCTCGTTGAGAGTTCCGGAGATTTCGGACATACGGTTCACCACCGCCTTTACACAGTGGCGGACACGCCAAAAGATTCCGGAAATCCGGAAATCACAATCGTCGTGCGGCGCTGCAACTACATTGATGACTACAGTGGCGAACAGTTTATTGGTGTAAATTCAAATTTCCTTTGCGATCGGAAGCCGGGTGACGAGGTAACGATCACGGGTCCGTTCGGGATGCCGTTCAAAGTCCCGGAGGACAAGAATGCCAATCTGCTGCTAATTGGCCTGGGCACGGGCATTGCGCCATTCCGGGCACTGGTGAAACACATCTACAAGAACGTCGGTGACTGGAAAGGAAAAGTGCGGCTACTGTACGGAGCGCATTCAGGACTGGAACTTCTGTACATGAACGGCAAGCGCGACGACTTTACGAACTACTACGACGAAGAAACCTTCGAAGCCTTCAAGGCGTTGAGTCCTCGCCCCAATTGGGCGGATCCGATCGCCTGGGATTTTGCTATTGAGGATCGGGCTGATGAGATTTGGAGAATGCTCGAGGACGAGCACACCTATATCTACATCGCCGGCCAGAAGTCGATTCGCGACGCACTCGATGAATTGTTCGGCGAGATGGCCGAATCAGATGCAGTCTGGGCGAAGAAAAAAGCCGACCTCATCGAGCAGGGCAAATGGGCGGAGCTGCTTTACTGACCTAGCCCGAGACGCCGCGCACTGCATTGACCAGTTCTTCACCTTCTTCGACAAGCCGGTAGCCAATTCGCTGGTAGGGCTGGTCGATCTTCAGGATCCGTGTCAGGTCAATAGGAGTTGCGACCAGTACCAGGTCGCATTCGACCGCGTTAATGGTGCTCTCCAGGTCACGCACCTGCGCGTCGCCATAGCCCATAGCGGGCAGCAATGGCCCCGTGTTCGGATAGTGCTCGAACGTATCGGCAATCTCGCCAGCCGCCCATGGTCGCGGGTCAACGAGTTCCGCTGCGCCATTTTGTCTTGCCGCCAGGACGCCGGCGCCAAAAGGCATTCCCCCATGCGTCGTTGTCGGACCATCTTCGACGGCGAGTACTCGTTTGCCTTCAATCGCTGCAGGGTCCGGTACATCCAAGGGAGAATTTCCGCGAACGATCGTTGCATCGGGATTCGCCTTCGCTGCATTGTCGATGATCGCCTGGATGTTTTCCTCGGTGGCTGAATCAACCTTGTTAATGAGAATGAGGTCAGCTCGCTCGAAATTTACGGTGCCGGGAAAGTATTCAAATTCATGCCCAACCCTATGCGGATCCGTAACTGTGATCCAGAGATCCGGTTTGTAGAAGGGCGTGTCGTTGTTGCCGCCATCCCAGATGATGACGTCCGCCTCTTTTTCGGCTTCGGCAAGAATCGCGGCGTAATCAACACCAGCATAAACGACAACGCCATTCTTTATGTGAGGCTCATATTCTTCGCGTTCTTCGATGGTGCATTCGTGCAAATCGAGATCTTCAAATGTAGCGAAGCGTTGCACCGCCTGTTTGGCGAGATCGCCATAGGGCATTGGGTGACGAATGGCAACGGTCTTTTTTCCAAGCTCTTTGAGAATGTGGGTGACGCGCCTCGAAGTTTGACTCTTGCCGCAGCCGGTCCTGATAGCGCAGATGGCGATGACCGGCTTGCTTGACGGAATCATCGTCGCGTCGATATCGAATGTGGAGAACCTTACATCATGGCCTTCCACTTGTTTTCGTTTTCCATCGACATAGTCGTTGCTTACATCGGAGTAGGCAAATATGACTTCGTCGATTTCGTTATTTTGCAGAATACTGTCGAGTTCTTTTTCATCGTGAATAGGGATGCCGTCCGGATATTGTGACCCGGCGAGCGCTGCAGGATACTGGCGATCCTCGATGTGGGGGATTTGGGTGGCCGTAAATGCGACGACGTTAAAATCCGCGTTGTCGCGATAGCAACAGTTGAAGACATGAAAGTCCCGGCCAGCTGCTCCCATGATGACGATATTCCGGCTCATAGTGATCCCTTTCTTGTTTTCATTGGGTTGGAGTCATTCTAACCAAATGTCGCGTCGACGCTCGGTGTTTATTAACTCATTGAATATATTCAGATTGTTATTACTTGATGAGGCTCGGCAATAGACACCGGCGCTCCAAGCTTTGCCTTCAGTTCCCTTGTCAGCGCCTGTTGTGCGTCATGCTCGCCGTGCACGAGGTACAAAGGCGGTCTGTTTTCAAACGCGCCGTACCAGTCGATAAGATCCCGTTGATCGCCGTGAGCCGACAGGCCGCCCACGGTGTGTACGCTTGCACGAACGGGGTACAGGCCACCCCAGAGTTTGATTTCTTTGGTGCCATCAACGATTCGCCGGCCCAGTGTACCTTGCGCCTGGTATCCGACGACGACGAGGTGAGCGGCCGGGTTCCCGATATTGTTTTTGAGATGATGGTGAATTCTGCCGCCGCTCATCATGCCACTACCTGCAATAATGATGGCGCCTGACCGAATCTCGTTAATCATCATCGATTCTTCAGTTGTCCGGGTGGTGTGGAAATTAGGCAAGTTGAGCAAATGCGAGTCCGGGCCGAAAAGTTTGGCACCGTACAAATGGCGGTATTTTGCGTAGGTATCTGTTGCCTCGATTGCCATCGGGCTGTCCAGGAAAACGCGCCATTTATCCAATCGCCATTCGTCGTAATGTTCAGCCATCAGGTAGAGAAGGTCCTGAGTTCGACCAACGGTGAATGCCGGTATCAGGATATTTCCCTGGTTTGCCCGGGCGGCTTCGAATACCTCCATTAGTTCTTTGATGGTTTCGTCGAACGGACGGTGCATGCGGTCACCGTATGTGCTCTCCATGAGTACTGTATCGGCATGTTTTACGCGGTAGGGAGAATTCATGACCGGCGCATCCCGGTATCCGAGATCGCCACTGAAGACGAGTGTCCGGGTGTCGCCACCAGTGCTGAACTTCAGTTCGACAATCGCAGATCCCAGTATGTGCCCGGCGTCGTGGAACTGAACTGTCAGGCCGGGAACAACCTCAAATGCTTGTTCGTACTTTGTGCTCTCAAATTGCGACAGGCAGTTTTCTGCATCTTCTTTAGTGTAGAGCGGTTCGACCAGCGCCTTTCCGTTCTTCGCTCTTCTCTTGTTTTCCCATTCAGCGTCCTTTTCATTCAGGTAGCCTGAATCCGGCAACATGATTTCGCAGAGTGCGCGTGTCGCGTGCTGTGCAAAAATGGGTCCGGTGTAACCACGCCGGACAAGCAACGGAATCCTGCCCGAGTGATCAATATGAGCATGACTGAGGACGACCGCGTCGATGTCTTCGACAGCAAAGGGGAATGGGTCCCCGTTGCGTTCCTCAGCCTTATGGCCGCCTTGTATCAGGCCACACTCCAAAAGGATGGTGTGGTCATCGAAGCGGATAACATATAAGGAGCCCGTAACCTCGCCAGCTGCGCCGCAAAATTCCAGTTCTATATTCATAAATACGTACATTTCCTCGTTGAATCAGGTCCGCGGCCGGCCCATAGTTTACTTGTGGCAGTCATTCTGGAGTGCTCTTATGACGAGATCAAATAAACCTCTGGATATCAGTTCCTACTGGGTCATCGTTGCTGATGAATTCCAGTCAACTATCTACGCCCGCGAAAAAAAACACAGTCCTTTACAGGAAGTCACTTCTCTCCTGAATAAATCGGCGCGTGAGAAAACGGCCGACCTGATCTCTGATCGGGGTGGCCGCAGCTTCGACAGCCACGGCCAGGGCCGACATACGCTGGCCAGTGAGAAGTCTGATCCCAAGACCCGGCTCGTTACTGTTTTTGCAAAAGAGATAGCAGAGCGAATCAGTAAGGCAAAACAAGACGCCGAATTTGACAAATTGGTGGTAATTGCCGCGCCTCGCTTCCTCGGTGTTCTGCGGCCGGCATTGGCGACAGCCGGAATCGACGTCGAGCACGCGTTCGACAAGGAGATGACAACCAAAGACCCGGCGTCCATTCAGGCGCTCGTTGATTCCGAATAAGCGCGTGCAGCTAATGAACCTGCACAAAATAGCTGTGGCTGCCTGATAAACAGGCAAGCGTTTACTCGAATGGCTCGAACGGTTCCGCCCACAAATCACGGTCGAGCAGCCATTCGCCTTCGGGGCCCTTCGTCCATATGTGTGCGAAGCGCCCTCTGCCGAGGATGTCGCCTTTCTGACGGTCGACGACCTGGTAGTTGCCATGCACAAGCATCATGTCCGCTCCTTCAATGGAGTGCGTGACCGTGAGCAGCGTCAACGGATTATCGTCTTTGAAATCCGCCGCCCAGAATTCCTCGATTTTTTCGCGACCAACATAAGTTGGTGCGCCATTGATCATCAAGTGTGCATTTTCAGTATACAAAGCCCCAAGGGTTGCTCTGTCATGGGCGTTGTAGGCAGACGTCCACTTGTCGGCCAGTGCGTGGATATTCTCCTGCGCCTGGAGCGAAGTGGAAAAGCCAAAATGTGTTGCGGCAATTCCGGCAAGTACGAATGTTGAGAATTTCATTCCTGGTATCTCCGCGTGTATCCGGCTGTCATTAATATCAACGCGTCTTCGCCCAACGTGGTTCGGGAATGAACTAGCACTCGATGAAGCTTACCGGAACTTCGATGACGTTGGTCGCCAGGCCACCACGAGACGTCTCCTTGTACTTGTCCTGCATATCGCGGCCGGTTTCCCGCATCGTCTGGATGACTTTATCCAGTGATACAAAATGATCGCCGTCACCTCGCATCGCAAGACGCGATGCATTGATAGCCTTTATGGAGGCCATCGCGTTGCGCTCAATGCACGGTATTTGTACGAGCCCGCCAATCGGATCGCAAGTGAGACCAAGGTTGTGTTCCATTGCGATTTCCGCCGCATTCTCGACCTGCGCCGGCGTTCCTCCCAATGCTTCTGTCAGACCACCCGCGGCCATGGAGCAGGCTGAACCGACTTCTCCCTGGCAGCCCACCTCTGCGCCACTTATTGATGCATTTCTCTTGAACAGCAAACCGATCGCGCCGGCTACCAGCAGAAAACGAACGATGCTGTCTTCATTGGCGTTAGCACAGAAGCGCACGAAGTAGTGCAGTACGGCCGGAATGATGCCTGCGGCACCATTGGTTGGTGCGGTAACGACCCGTCCGCCAACTGCGTTTTCTTCGTTGACGGCAAGCGCGTATAGATTGACCCAGTCCATGATTGTGAGGGGATCACGCAGCGCCGCCTCCGGCTGGCTCGACAGCTGTTCGTACATATCGGCAGCGCGCCGCTTCACTTTCAGTCCTGGCATTACGCCGCTGCTTTTGCAGCCTTTCTCAACACAAGCCTGCATCGCATGCCAGATTTCGAGCAGACCGTCGCGAATCTCCTCTTCACTGCGCCACGCCAGTTCGTTCTGCAGCATCAGGTCGCTGATAGAGAGGTTTTTCTGTTTGCAGATCGCCAGCAACTCTTCGCCGCTGTCGAAAGGCAACGGTAACTTGACAGAAGATTCCACGATAACCGGGTCGTCAGTGTGATTTTCGCTAACGACAAATCCGCCGCCGACGGAATAGTAGATACGTTCCTGAAGCGTGTTGCCGTTGACGTCCTCGGCGAAGAATCGCATACCGTTCGGATGGCCTGGTAACGCCTCTCTCTTTTCAAAAACGAGATCGCGTGTTATATCGAAGTCAATTACTGACTTGCCGAGCAGGTTGATCGTTTCGTCACAATCGATCCGGTTGATTCTTTCGGCAATCAGGTCGACATCGACGGACTCCGGAGTATCGCCTTCAAGCCCAAGCACAACGGCCTTGTCCGTCCCGTGGCCACGACCGGTGGCGCCGAGCGATCCATAGAGTCGCACTGTCAGATTGCTGACTTTTTCGAGATCACCGGAACCGTCGATCTTTGATACGAACAACCGGGCTGCGCGCATGGGGCCGACCGTATGCGAGCTGGATGGCCCGATACCGATCGTGAAAAGATCAAAGACGCTAATGGACATTTTTAAAGTAAGTGCAGTCTGCGGGAAGGAATCGATTATTATATAGCGCATATGATTAGCACGCTGAACTACCGCCGATCTTTTTTGGGTCACAAACTGCCTTTGCTCGCAGTACTTGCGCTTGGGTTCGACGCATCTGCGAAAGATACGCTCGCTGATCTCGGCCAGGCGCTTTTCTTTGATACCAATCTGTCTGCCAACCGCACGCAGGCCTGCGTCACCTGTCATAACCCGGCCAAAGCATTCACGGACAGTCGGGATGGTGGCGTCGGCGGGGCCGTGTCATTGGGCGATGACGGTAAATCCCTTGGCGATCGAAATACGCCGAC
>CAJQPR010000121.1 GCA_905480255.1 uncultured Woeseiaceae bacterium
AGCCAGCATCCTCAAGGTGCTTGCTACCAGAGAATTTCGCAATATTCTAATTCAGAAATCGGTGATCACGAGTGACTTGATCAATGAGTTTAGAACGCAGTTGAAACTTACTGACCATGTCCTGTTGCTGCTGAAATCGGCTAGCAGTGAAATTGCATTGGACGGTTCACACTAAGGTGCGGTATTAGAGTAGAGGTTTCGAATTAGAGGGATTCCAATGTCCGCTTATGGTCGAAAGCGGCCACTCAAAAACCACTGATTCCTGGCATCTGAGCGTCCGCTTTCGGGAAAAGCGGACACTCTTGCGCTGACGTCACCATTGGCGAATTTGGAGGTCGGCGATAGCGTAGACACATGAGCGAAAAACTCGTATTGAATGAATTGCTCACTTCTGGCCCGAAGAGTACGCCAGTGTGCATGTTGTCCCGAGCTGGTCCGCTCGAAAGGCAAAGTATCGGTCTTAGCATCCGCTACTCCTGTATCGACGAGAGTGATTACCAAGTTACAAAAGAAATATCGCGCCCAGACCCAGAAACGACATATAGCCAACCACATCAGTGATCGTTGTCAGCACGACGCCGCCTGCGAGAGCCGGATCAATACTCATGCGCTTCAGAATCACCGGTATAAAAAACCCGGCGAGTGCGGCGACGGCCATATTGATTGTCATGGCGCCAGCTATCACGGCGCCGACGCGCCAGTCGCCAAACCAAAGATAGGTCACAACTGCGACCACTACCGACCAGGCAATGCCGTTAAGCATGCCAACCATAAGTTCTTTGCGAAAAATTCTGCCGGAGTTAGTGCGATCAACCTGACCGAGCGCCATCGCACGTGTAATGACGACCAGCGACTGGTTGCCCGCAACACCGCCCATACTTGGCACCACCGGCATCAGCACAGCCAGCAAAACAATTTTGTCCAGCGTCGTCTGGAAAAGATCAACTACCGAGGCAGCAAGAAATGCAGTTGCAAGGTTAATGCCGAGCCAAAGTGCTCGTCGTCTTGCGCTCTGTACGACGGGCGCAAACATGTCGTCCTCTTCACCAAGGCCGGCGGCACCCATGATCGAGTGCTCCGCCTCGTCGCGAATAACGTCAACAATGTCATCAATCGTGATTCGGCCAACCAGGCGGTTGTTCTCATCAACCACAGGCGCAGACAATAGGTCCCGGTTCTCGAACTCCCACACGACATGCAACGAAGGTGTGTCAGCGGGGATTGGGTGCACCTCATTCGACATGACTTCCGCGACTGTTTCATTAGGGTCAAGCGTAAGCAGTCGAGACAGAAAAAGAGAGCCGATGTATTCATTGTCGCGATTAACAACGTATATGCTGTCTGTACCATCCGGTATTTCGCCGCGGGCACGAATGTAGCGCAGCACAACTTCAAGAGTAACGTCGGGACGTACCGTGATGACATCGACATTCATCAGGCCGCCAGCACTTTCCTCATCATGAGAAAGGACGGTCTGCAATCGTTCCCGATCCTGATGGTCGAGCGAACGCAGAACTTCCCGGGTCAGTGCCTCGGGCAGGTCGGCAACAAGGTCAGCAAGGTCGTCGAGCTCCATTCCGTCGAGCGCCGCGACGACCTCGTCAGTTTTCATGCTCTCAATCAGTCGGTCGCGAACCTCATCCGCGAGCTCGACGAGAACGTCGCCACCAATTCCCGGGTCGATCATTTCCCAGATGAACGCGCGTTCAGTTTGGGGCAGCGATTCCAGCAGCCGTGCAATTTCGGATGGATGCAGGCTGCCGATCAGCATTTGTGCAGAGCGCACGCGGCCGCTGCCGAGTCTTTCGCGCAGCAATGAGAGATTGGCCTTGGTGTGCTCCCTCGTTTCCATGGATCGTGCCTCCGGTCGTGCCGAAGTGTATCCGTACTTAACCCTTAATCACACCCGTGAGGAATGCGATGGCCGTCTCAGGTGGCGTTGCCCGGGTGATTGGAGAGCTCGTTATGCCTGGTCTTGACCGGATCGTGGGCTTCTTTCAGTGTCCGGGCCAGCTTGTTCGTCATGTGGACAGAACGGTGTTGCCCGCCAGTGCAACCGAGCGCCACCGTCAGGTAACTTCGATTGACGCTGACATATTCGGGAATCCAGCGTAATAGAAAGCCCAGAATATCCTCATACATCTGCACAAATCCTGGTTGCGCATCCAGAAATTCGGCGACCTCGGAATCGAGTCCGTTGAGGCTACGTAGCTCGGGATTCCAATACGGATTTGGCAGACATCGCAAGTCGAAGACGAAGTCTGCGTCCGCCGGAATGCCGTGCTTGAATCCGAAAGACTGAACCAGAATTGAGAGTTCCTTCGATTGGCGCCGATCGACGCGATCCCGAATTGCATCTGCAAGTTCATAGACGCTTGTTCGCGAAGTATCGATTACCAGGTCAGCCGCATTAATCACCGGACCTAACAATTTCCGCTCGCGGGCGATTGCGGCCTGAAGTTCAGTTTCAATGTCCGCAAGTGGGTGGCGACGTCGGGTTTCGCTGTAGCGTTTTAATAAAATGTTGTCGTCGGCCTGCAGGAAAATTAGGTCAGTCTGCGTGCCAGAGCGTCCAAGGTCAGCGATCAGATCAGGAAGTGACTCAAGATCCTCGCGTCGATTACGCGCATCCACGCCCACGGCGATTTGGTTGGCAGCATCGTCACCGGGTTTTGTGACTTCATCAAGCAGTGAACGCAGCAGTCCGGCAGGCATGTTGTCGATACAGTAGTAGCCGAGGTCTTCCAGTGCATGCAAGGCAACGCTCTTGCCGGAGCCTGAGAGCCCGCTGATGATTATGAGTCGGCTTTTGTCGGGCACAATCAGCCCTGTTGTGCGCTCTTGAGTTTGGTCACTGGCTCGAGTTGTCCTGCCAGCAGCGCCTCGCTCAGGTTTAGGCTCGACGATGCTGAACGCAATCTTGCGCAAAGAGCGTCATCCCGGAGCAGGGTGGTCAGCATTTCAATGTCGGCGATATCTTCTGCTGTCAGCTCCTCCGGCACCATCAGACCAAAAATCAGGTCAACGGAATGTCCATCGGACGAGTCGAAATCAACCGGCTCTGTTAGTCGCATCAACGCCGCGCAGCTTTTTCGCAGGCCACTGATCCGGCAATGCGGAAAGGCAACGCCTTTGTCGAGGCAGGTGCATCCCAGTCGCTCACGTTCGATGAGTTTCGCGAATACTTCTTCGCTCGCAATGTCCGGATTAAACCGGGTAAGGAGTTCGCTCAGTATCTCCAGGCAATGCTTTTTGCTGCGCGCTGACACGTTGCACAGAATGTTGTCCGGTTTAATGAGCTCATCAAGATTCATGGGTTTTTATTCTTATGGCCTTTGAGACGAAAACGGATGCCGGCACTTGCCAGCCAGCATCCGATTCGCTTAATTAGTCAGCCGTAATTTCTTTTGTTTGCGTCTCTTGCGTGGTGATCGACGAGTTTTTCCTTGTGCTTCCGAACCCGTCGTTCGAGCTTGTATGCAAGGCCATCAATGGCAGCATACATGCCTTCTTCCGTGGCGTCGGCATATATTTTTGCGCCGTTTACACTCACCGTCGCTTCGGCTTTGTGCCGGAGCTTTTCCACGGTCAAGATACAATGCACATTTGAGACCAGGTCAAAATGTCTTTCAATTTTTTCGAGTTTGCTTACAACATAATCTCTCAGAGATTCTGTGATTTCGACGTGATGACCGGTGATGTCTAGCTGCATAATCTTCTCCTGCGATTGTTACCTTTTGGGAGGCTTGTCGTGGTTTCCTCTCAATTGAACCCGAGCTGCCTGTATGTCCCTCATTTATAGAGTTTAGGATCCTTCATTCGCTTTCCAATCAGTTGAACTACCTATTTTGGCTTCCTGACCTTCCTCTCGCTGGACGAGAGTATTTTCATTGCTTCGCGGTACTTGGCCACAGTTCGGCGCGCAACAGTGATGCCTTCCTCGGCAAGGAGACTGGCAATCTTACTGTCGCTCAAGGGTTTCGCGGGGTTTTCCGCGCCGATCAGTTTGCGGATCTTGGCGCGGACTGAAGTAGATGATTGTTCTTCCCCGTCCACCGTGGACAGGTGGCTGGAAAAGAAGTACTTGAATTCGAATACGCCACGGGGCGTATGCATGTATTTGTTCGTGGTTACTCTCGATATTGTCGATTCGTGCATGCCGATCGATTCCGCTACGTCTCTTAATACTAACGGCTTCATTGCTTCGTCGCCATGCTCCAGAAAGTCCCGCTGCCGATCCACAATGCAGGTAGCCACTTTCATCAGGGTCTCGTTCCGGATCTCGAGGCTTCGAACCAGCCAGCGGGCCTCCTGCAGCTGCGTTCTCAATACATCGTGGTCGCCGCTGCCGCGCAGCAGTTTGGCGTACTGCTGATTCACCGACAGGCGCGGTATGCCGGAGGAACTTATTTCCACTTGCCAGCGGCCGTCAATTTTGCGGACGAATACGTCCGGTATTACATATTCTGCCGGCGCCGGGCTGACCGCGAGCCCTGGCTTGGGGTTGCAGCTCTTGACCAGGGCAAGCGCGACGTCAAAATCCTCTTCCGATGTTCGGAGCGAACGTCGAATTTCGCCGTATTCCTGGCTGGCAATGTGCGTCAGATGATCGCTTGCCATGCGAATGGCGAGTTCCACGCCAGGTGTTTTTTTCTCAAGCTGGCGAAGCTGCAGGATGATGCATTCAGACAGCGATCGGGCACCAACGCCCACGGGATCAAGCGATTGAACCTTGGTCAGAGTCTGGTCAATTTCGTCAGGAGTTACGTTGGCGTCATCGTCAATGAATTCACTGATCTCATCGAGATTGACAGTCAGGTAGCCGTCATCATTTATGGCATCAACCAGCGCTTCGCCGATCAGGGCTTCGCGGGGACTAAAGTCCTCGAGTTCGAGCTGCCAAAGCAGATGTTCCCGGAGCGTCTGGCCGCTCTGGTCTGCAAAATCGTTGATAGGCCGGCCTTCGCCGTTCCAGCCACCGTCCTGAATGCGCTCCATGGATCGGGACTGCCAGCTGTCTTCGGCCCGAATTGTTTCGATTTCAGCGGTCGATTCTGCGGAAGTCTTTGGCACATCCGGAAGATCCTCCATCTCCAGCATGATGTTCTCTTCGAGGGCATCCTGAATCTGCGCGGAAAGGTCGAGCACCGGAAGTTGCAGCAGGCGAATCGCTTGCTGCAATTGCGGCGTCATGGTCAGTGTCTGACCGAGTTTAAGTTGTAGTGATGGTTTCAGCATGTGTGGTCGTTCTTACAAGTCAGTTCCCGTCTAGTTGCAGTTGCCCGCATTGCCCGCTCGAATTTCACAACGGTTTCGCAATTCTGACTCAGAGTTTGAAGTCCTTTCCGAGATACACTTCCCGAACGTGCTGATTTTTCAGAATATCGTCGGGAGACCCCGACGCGATCAAACTGCCATCACTCAGTATATAGGCCCGCGAGCAGATTCCGAGGGTTTCCCGCACATTATGGTCAGTGATCAGGACCCCAATATCCCGATCGGACAAATGTCGGATTATTCGCTGAATATCGAGTACGGAAATCGGGTCGACGCCGGCGAAAGGTTCATCAAGGAGGACGAAACGCGGGTTCGCCGCAAGCGAGCGGGCAATTTCCACCCGGCGGCGCTCACCGCCGGAGAGGCTGATGCCAAGGCTGGTGCGCACATGTCCAACATGGAGTTCATCGAGTAGCTGGTCAAGCTCCTGCTCGCGCCCGGCACGGTCGAGCTCTTCGCGATTCTCAAGAATGGCCAGGATGTTCTGTTCGACCGTCAGTTTGCGGAAAATAGAGGCTTCCTGCGGCAGGTAGCCAAGTCCAAGTCCCGCCCGTTTGTGCATTGGCAAAGCCGTCAGGTCCTGGCCATCGAGCAGTATTTGCCCGCGATCGGAGCGGATCAGGCCGACGATCATGTAAAAAGCAGTTGTCTTTCCGGCACCATTGGGTCCCAGCAGGCCAACAACTTCACCGCTGGTCAGTTCCAGGGAAATGCCTTTGACGACTTCACGGAATTTGTAACGTTTGGCTATATCCTGAACGCTCAGAATACTCATCAGCCGGATTCTCCGTCGTCCTCGGGCACCACTTCATCTGATGTTTCGCTATCTGACGCTTCGCTGTCCGGTGGCGGCTGCTCTGCATCCTTATCCAAATCCAACTCGCCGAGCGCACCTGGCGTGTAGGTTATTCTGACCTTTGGGTCGCCCTCACCGCTGGAAGTTGCATTGATCCTCTGCTCCCGAATGTTGTAGACGAGAAAGCTTGAAGATATCTGGTTGCCGCCCTCGGTAATGGTGGCCTGGTCAGAAAACTCGACGACGCCTTCTTCGAAATTGTAAACAAGCCGTCCGGCTTCGGCATAAGTTGTCTCTGTGCTGCCCGGACGCTGCATCTCGAACGTCGCCGGCGTGCCAACGATCGTCGCCGTGCGCAATTGGTAACCCGCAAATTCCATATCTGCGACGTCGCTTTCAATGTGACCGTTCTCAACGTCGATCAGCACGTTGCCTTCGAAATGCCAGGTGCTGTCCTCGAAATCCATCCTGCTCGCGAATCCCTCGTCCGCAGATATGCCAAGCTGGCCTTGTGTCAGCCTCAGGCCGCGAAACATGACCATCGAGCTTTTTCCATCGTAGCTGGTGGAATCGGCATCGAGGGAAACGGGAAGTCGCAAGTCGTCATTCTGCGCAAACGCAAGGATAGAAAAAATCAAACAGGAAATAGCAATGGAGCAACGTTGCAAGCTTCCGGCGAGTTGAGTATTGCTCGTCATAGATTTCTTAATCACGGTACAAATTTGCCGCTGACATTCGATTTGAGTTCAAGTCTGTTTTCCTGGAGCGATGCTAGCATGCCGGTACCGGTCAGACTGCGCGAGCCGATTCGCAACTGAACGCGGCTGTCAGTTTCTGCCCTGTAGGTATTTGGGTCAATGTCGAGAATTGGCGTACGAATTTCAGTCTCTCTGCCGGCAAAACCTTCCTGGCTTACAGCGACGACGTGACCGCTAAGACGCAACAGGTCGTGGTCCCTGGTTATGGTTGCGATATCGGCATTGATTGTCCACGGAACGTTGGCGTCGGTCGAATAGATGACGCGCACATTTTGCAACTCGATATCGTTGTTTTCCTGCTGCTCGGCGAACTCGGCCTCGATTTCGTAGAGAAGTTGACCGTCCGTGCCGGTCCCGAGAATTCGCGCGGCTCGAAGATAAAAACCGCCAGTGCTGCCGTCCGAAATCGTCTTCGTGATCTCCGCCGAAGTGAATGACTGTGAAAGGTACCAGGTACCTATCGCAACTGCGGACAGAAAGCCGGTTGCCATGATATTGCGAAAGCTCACTGCCGTGGCCTAGGGATTTTCTGTGGCATTCAGGATCAATTCACACACTTCCCGCACAGCACCCGTGCCGCCCGACGCCCCGGTCGTGAAGTCGCATTCAGCCTTGATGGCAGGTACCGCATTGGCAACGGCGATGGAGAATCCAGCGTGTCGAAGCAAGGGCAGGTCTGGTACGTCATCGCCGACGAAAGCGGTTTGGTCGATTCTGACGCCCAATCGATCAATTATCTCGTCAAATGCGGCAACCTTGTCCTTGCAGCCCTGAATGACATGCTTGACCGAAAGTTCGGCCATACGTAGCTCGACAGCTACAGATTTTCTTCCGCTTATGACGGCAACATGAATTCCGGCGTCAACAAGCTGACGAATACCAAATCCGTCCTGCGTCGAGAACGCTTTGCTTTCAACTCCGTCGTTCGATAAATAGAAACGCCCGTCGGTGAAAACACCATCGACATCGAAGCCGACAAGTTGAATATCCGCCGGGAACGGTTTTTGGTTGCCGGTGCTCACATGACACCCGCGCGGAAAAGATCATGAATGTTCAATGCGCCAACAAGGCGATTGTTTTCGTCCGCGACAAGCAACGAGGTGATCTTCTTTTCTTCGAGAATACGCACAGCCTCGGCAGCCATCACCTCCGGGCCGACAGTTATACATCCGGCGTGCATTACTTCGTTCATCTTCGTTTTGTGCACGTTGATTTCTTTGTCGAGCGTGCGCCTGAGATCGCCGTCAGTGAAAACACCGAGTATGCGTTTTTCGTCATCGACAATCGCTGTTATGCCGAGGCCTTTCTTTGTCATTTCCAGAAGCCCTTCACTGACGCTGACGCCAGCGTTGACGGATGGCACTTTATCCCCGGAATGCATAACGTCTTCAACTCGTAACAACAGTCGTTTGCCGAGACTTCCACTCGGATGCGAAAGCGCAAAATCTTCGGCCGTAAACCCACGACTTTCGAGCAGCGCAACAGCCAGTGCGTCGCCCATCGCGAGCGTTGCCGTCGTGCTGGCGGTCGGCGCAAGATTGAGCGGACAGGCTTCTTCACTTACGCTGACGTCAAGATGCACGTCCGCAGTCTTCGCGAGCGTCGATTCGGGTTTGCCGGTCATGGATATCAGTTTTGCGCCCATCCGTTTTACGAGTGGCAGGATAGTGATCACTTCGTCGGTCTCACCGGAGTAAGACACGGCAAGGAGCAAATCGTGCGCGGTGATCATGCCGAGGTCACCATGGCTGGCCTCGGCGGGATGCATGAAGAAAGATGGCGTGCCCGTGCTCGCGAGTGTCGCCGCGATCTTGCCGCCGATGTGTCCTGATTTTCCCATGCCGGTTACCACCACCCGGCCTTCGACGGCCAGGCAAAGCTCACAGGCGGCCGAAAATGTCCCATCGAGCCTTGGAATGAGCTCACTGATGGCCCGGGATTCTATCTCGAGCACCCTTGCAGCCAGCGCAGCGAGGTTTTTGAAAGAGGGGTCTGTCACCTGGTCTCCGGCCGATATTGCCTGTCAGCCTCCGATTCTAACGTTTTGCAGCACGACATATATGACGTAAGACAAAAAGGCAGCAACCAGTGCAAATCCTTCGAATCGGCTGATGACCCCTCGGCCATCATATTCGTAGGTCATCGCAAAAAGAACCAGGGTGAACGCGACCATGACAAAAATGTGTAGTGACAACACAGTGGGCGGAAGGACGGCCGGCTGAATGACCGCTGCGACACCGATGACGGCCAGAAGGTTGAAAATATTCGAGCCGACAATGTTGCCGATGGCAAGCCCGTATTCGCCGCGAATCGCGCTAACCAGCGACACAGCAAGCTCGGGCAGGCTGGTTGCCAGGGCAACCAGAGTGACGCCAATAACCACCTCGGAAACACCGATGAATCGCGCAATTTCAATAGCGCCATCGACCAGCAGTTCGGCACCGAAAAGCAAAGCCGTTAGTCCGACAACCAGCCAGATGATGGCCATCCGCATGCTCATGCCTTTTGGGATCTCGGCCTCAAAATCCGCTTGCAGAGGATCTGTCGAAGATGAGCGCAGGCCCAACCGGACCAGCCAGATGATCACGATAACCAGCCCGGTCAACAACACAAACCCATCGACCCGATTGAGCTGGGAATCCAGGAAAAGGGCAACGGTGAGAAGCGAGACTGCCAGCAGCGCCGGCATTTCGCGCCGCAACGTGGCGGACTTGAGTTCGATAGGTCGGACCAGCGCGACCGTGCCCAGTACCAGGCCGATGTTGGCGATGTTCGAACCGATAGCATTGCCGATGGCCAGGTCCGGCTCACCGCGCGATGCGGCAACGATAGAAACGAGGATCTCAGGCGCGGAGGTTGCAAATGAAACGATGGTCAATCCAATCATGAGCGGCGCGACCCCGAGGTTGCGCGCCATCGCGCCCGCACCATGGACGAAGCGATCGGCTCCCCATATCAGGAGAATGAGGCCGACAATGACTTCCGTAATATTGCCAAGCATAGAATTCAGACTATCTGTTCA
>CAJQPR010000122.1 GCA_905480255.1 uncultured Woeseiaceae bacterium
GCTTCGGATTGGACTACCGAGTATCTTGATTCAATCGTATCTATTCGAACCGTCGATGATGTAGGGGGCGCTATCAATCACATCGAACGCTACGGGTCATCACATACCGAGAGCATAATTGCAGAGGATTCGGATGTTGTGGAGCGATTCTTACGAGATGTTGACAGCGCGATTGTTCTGCACAATGCGTCAACACAGTTTGCTGATGGAGGAGAGTTCGGCATGGGTGCCGAAATCGGAATCGCGACAGGCCGAATTCACGCGCGTGGCCCGGTAGGTGCGGAGCAACTCACGAGCTACAAATACGTCGTTCGTGGCAGCGGGCAAACCCGGTCCTGACGCAGCAGTGGATCAGAATTACGACATTGCAGTAATCGGGGGTGGCATCAATGGTGCGGGCATTGCGCGGGATGCGGCTTTGCGCGGCCTGCGGGTCATCCTGCTCGAGAAAAACGACTTCGGCGGCGGCACAACCAGTTACTCCAGCCGGCTGATTCACGGCGGGCTAAGGTACCTGGAGTACGGCGAGCTTCCGCTGGTATTTGAATCTCTGCACGAGCGCCGCCGGCTGCGTCACGTCGCACCGCACCTGGTGAAGCGGCTCCAGCTGATCATCCCCGTGTTCAGCGACAGTCGCCGCGGCAAATTCATCATTCGGCTTGGAATGATTGCCTACGACATTCTTTCCATTGGAAAGAAGATTCCTCGCCATCGCATGCTGAGCAAAGACGAAATCTCGACAGAGGCGCCGGGCCTGCGGCAGGAAGGGCTAAAGGGTGGGGCCGCATATTTTGACGCCCAGATAACTTTTGCAGAGCGACTTGTACTCGAGAACATCATCGCAGCCAACGAGGCAGGTGCAGAGGTCAGGAACTACAGTCCGGTCATCGGAATAAATGTCGCGGAGGGCAAGGTGCGTGGATTGCAATTCGTCGATATTGTCAGTGGCCGGGAAACGGAGATCAGAGCGAGGGTGGTCATCAACGCTGCGGGGCCCTGGGTAGACCGGGTCCTGGCGACGGTTAATCGTGAGATGCCGACATTCATGGGCGGTACCAAGGGGAGCCACATTATTGTTGGTGAGTTTGCCGGCGCTCCAGCAGCGGCTTTCTACGTGGAGGCGCACAAGGATGGCCGACCATTTTTCATTATTCCCTGGAACGGTCAATACCTGATCGGCACGACTGACATTCGTTATGAGGGGGACCCGGGAGACGTCGTAACGAGCCCAGACGAAATCGAGTACCTCCTTAGTGAAACCAACCGCGTGTTTCCATCAGCGAAGCTGTCGTCAACGGACATACACTACGCCTATGCTGGCGTACGACCGCTACCGAAACGCGAGAAAGGGCCCGAGTCTGCGATTACCCGAAAGCACATCATCCTCAAACACAGGAAACAGGCGCGTGGCCTGATTTCGATCATTGGAGGAAAGCTGACAACGTACCGGAACCTGGCTGAGCAGGCGGTCAACAAGGCCGCCCGACTGATTGATTCAGAATCGGGTCCGTGTCGTACCAGGAAGGAGCCGCTGCCCGGCAGCATCGAACTGGAAGAAGCTACGGATAGCCTCAAGACAAATTCAGAACTTTCATTGCAATGTGTCGAGCGCCTGCTATCGATTTATGGCAGCCGCTCTGCCGGCATTGCAAACATGGCGAAGCTGAGAGAGCCTGGCGGTTTCGTTGACGAAGCGGAAACTGCCCTGGCCGCCGAAGTTATACATGCCATTCGCTGTGAGTTCGCGAAAACCCTGATCGATATTGTTCATCGCCGCATGATGGTCGGTCTTTTGCCGGATCAGGGGCGAGTAATGGTAAAGGAAATTGCGCGTATTGCTGCTGGAGAGCTGGGCTGGGACAAGATTGAGACAAAAAAGCAGTTTGCCCGACTTGAGGACTACAACGCGAGATTCAGGCCCGTTATGGATAACGAGACCTGACGGTCGACCTATTTCTTTCCTTCAACAATAAGTTGCGGGCCGCTTTTGCCATATACGTGCTTGGTGAAAATTCCAAAAACATGGCCGCAGTTGTCACAGTGCGCAACATTAAACCAGGCGCGTCTCTCCCTGGATTGCTCCTTGCTGGGCGTCGAAACAATGTTATCGATCCCGGATTCACCGCAATCGGGGCACTTAGGTTCAGCCATTTTTCTTCTCGCTGGTTGGTGGCAGGAATAACCGAACTGTTCGGCCCCGCCAGGCAATAATATAGGTCTACGCACTTTGATTCATTCGTTTACAAAGAGTTGCTTATGAAATCGCGAATATCCTGGTTTCTCTCAATGTTGCTGATCGCGGGCACATCCGTTAACGCCCAGGACGTACCGCAGGAAGATCAACGCGAAAGGCCTCGAATCGGGCTCGTGCTTGGTGGTGGCGGCGCACGTGGTGCCGCGCACATTGGAGTGTTGCAGGAGCTCGAACGCCAGCGCATACCGATCGATGCCATCGCCGGCACCAGTATGGGCGCGATTGTTGGCGGGCTGTATGCATCGGGAAAGACGCCGGCTGAACTGGAGGAACTGGTTAATTCGATAGACTGGGCGGATGCTTTTGTTGATAGACCAAAGCGTGAAGACCTTTCATTCCGACGTAAGCAGGATGACCTCGCATTTCCCGTCAAACTTGAACTAGGTGTTGGCAATGGAGGATTGCAGATTCCCAAAGGCCTCATCCAGGGCCAGAAACTGCAACTGATTTTGCGAGAGCAGCTGCTCCACGTCGCCAGCATTGAAGACTTCGATGATCTTCCTACTCCGTTTCGGGCAGTTGCTTCCGATATCGAGTCGGGTGAGATACACGTAATGTCAGGCGGCGACCTGGCGCTTGCAGTGCGCGCGAGCATGTCCGCGCCCGGCATATTCTCGCCTGTCGTGGTTGATGGTCGAACACTCGTCGATGGCGGTCTGGTCGGCAACGTGCCTGTCGAAGTTATCCGGCATATGGATGTAGACATTGTCATCGCCGTCGATGTTGAGTTTCCGCTTTATCCTCCCGAGCAATTGCAGTCCGCGCTCGCCATTACCGAGCAGATGCTCACAATCCTGATTCGCAAGGAAACGCTGCGTCAGCTTTCAGGACTCGGCGACAATGACATCCTGATCCGACCTGAACTTGGGGAATACGCCTCGACCAATTTTGGCCAGATAGCTGAAGTAATTGAACCGGGCCGCGACGCGGCACGAAGCGCAGCAAGTCGGATTAGCCAACTTTCGGTATCCGAAGTCGAGTACCGGTCGTACCTGGCAAGTAGAAGTGGCCGCGACAACCCGGTCGAGACCATCGACTTCGTGCGTGTTATTGACGAAAGTCCGCTGTCTGCCAGCGTTCTCAAAGCGCGTCTCAAAACGAAGGCAGGCGATTCGATTGATACCGGGAAACTGAAGGAAGATGTCGATCGGCTCTACGGACTGAATGTCTACGAACATGTTGGCTATAGCCTCGTGAAGGACGGCGAAAAAACGGGTGTCGAATTTAGAACAAGGCCCAAGAGTTGGGGGCCACACTTTCTCAAGCTGGCCGTTTCACTGGAGGATGACTTCGAAGGATCGACCACTTTCAACGTTGCGGGACGACTGACTACGACCGGCATCAACGCGTTGGGTGCTGAGTGGCGCAATGATGTCCAGCTGGGAACAAATCCGCGTTTTGATTCCGAGTTTTATCAACCCCTGAGCTTTGACTCCCGCTATTTCGTCGCTCCAAGAGTTAAGCTTGAGCAAAGAAATTTCAATGCGTTCTCCGATATCGGCACGATAGCTCGCTACCGCGTATCGGAAGCGGAGCTTGGCCTGGACCTCGGTCGAACCCTGGGAAGGTGGGGCGAGATTCGCGTCGGCGCTTTGCGTGGCCGCGGTGATGCGAGCGTCAAAGTTGGCGATCCGTTGCTGCCGAATATTGACTTTGACCGGGGAGGCGTTGTCACCCGCCTCGGTATCGATACGCTTGACCGTGCTCAAATCCCGCGGAGCGGCACGCGGGCGAATGTCGAGTGGCTGATGTCACGCACCGGCCTGGGCGCGGACAGCAGTTTTGACACGTTCATGGCCGCAGCTGACAAGGTCTGGTCGTGGGGCCGTGACGGCAAGAATTCACTCCAGCTTGGTATGGAATATGCGACGACTATTGGCTCGGAAGACCTGGTGCAGAATTACTTTACGCTAGGTGGATTCCTGCGTTTGTCAGGCCTTGGGCAGGGCGAGATCGCAGGCCCGCATACGGGGCTTGCGCGGGCCATCTACTATCGTGAGTTGAGTGAATCCAGTGACGAATTATTCAAAACACCCTTCTTCATGGGCGCATCTCTCGAGGCCGGCAATGCCTGGCAGAACCGGTCAGATATGAGTCTTGATTCCATGATCGTCAATGGTAGTGTGTTTTTCGGCGTCGACACTTTTCTGGGAGATTTTTTCCTGGCAGCCGGGTTTTCGGAAAGGGGAAAGAGCAGCTTCTTCCTGTCCTTTGGCAACAGAGTCCGTTAGCGTACGATCTTCTCGAGTATCTGCGTAGGCGAGTCTGTATTTCGGTAGTAACCGTGCCGCGTTGCCATGTTGTCGTACGCACGATCGCGTTCGTCTTCTGTCGGGAACCAGTGAATATTTTCCCAGGTGCTGCCCAATACCCGTGAAAAGGTATCACCGGAAGGCAACGTGACCCGGATACCGAACTTCCTGTCGGCATTCGCCAGATCTTTACTTACAAGGTTGTGTCTGTGGCAATAGGTCACGATCTAATTGGCTCCGGTCATCAAACGATGGCGCATTCCTGGTGCGGGCGGAATCATACCCTGTCGCCGGCGCCTTCTCTATCTTTCCATCCCAACAAACGCCGAGTCACAAACAGGTATACGGGTTTTCCGGTTTTCATCCATAGTCGTGACAGCAATGTCGGATTTTGCAGAATACCAATTTCTCGCGTCGTCAGGTGTTCGGGACAATAGGTCCGCTTATGCTTCAACAAATGCCGAATGTCTTCCCTTGCGAGGAGCCGAAACAGGCGTCCCCGGCGCGGCGCATACGAGGACAGCTGGAAATCTATAATTGCCGGTTCGCCGCTCCTGGTTACGAGGAAATTGGGTTCCTTTGCCAGGTCGTTGTGCGCAACACCATGCCGGTGCAGTTGGCGCAATAACTTCGATGCCGCGTTGAAGTAGGCCAGGTCAGTGGGTTTGCCATCCTGCATTGGCCTGCCATCGACAAAATGCCGTTCCAGGATTGTGGCGCTAACGTGATGCAGGTCCGGTACGCCGTCCAGATGCTCCAGGACGGCGAGTGCGCGGGCCTCGCGGGCCAGCAGCCGACGAGCGACCAGACGCAACGAGAAAGCAGCCGCGCCTGAATCCCGCCGCACCATGGGCCCCTGATCGGTCTCGACGAGGTCCGATCGTCCGAATAAGTCTTTTTTCAATAATCTGGACCGGGAAGCTTGCAAAATCGCACTCTCGCGCATTGAATGTCAGGGAGGGCGCAGAACTTAAGGCGTCGCTGCGCTATTGCAAAGAATACCCCAGACTATGGCGGAAGATTCAGAGAAAAAACCGGCGGTAGCCGTGGACAAGACCGGCGAGTTTTTCAACGTTGGTGCGCCATTGCACGCGGTGCGCCCAGGCTACGTCAGGCGGCCTGCAGATGACCAGCTGTTCGATACACTGGTGGCCGGCAACTACGCTCACGTTATTGCTCCGGATCGGACCGGAAAAACCAGCCTCATCGCATCAACATCGGCGAGACTGCAAAACAACGGATTCAAAGTTGCAGTTCTGGATCTCGAGCAGATCAGTGAGCGGGATGGCGGATCCGACCCAGGGCGATGGTACTACAGTATTGCTTACCGGCTGTCGCGACAACTGCGACTAAAAACAGATCTGCAAACCTGGTGGCAGGATCACTCAATACTTGGCAACCGGCAGCGCCTGGTTGAGTTCTACGTGCAGGTCGTCCTGCAAAATATTCAGGAGCGGATCGTCGTCTTCATCGACGAGATCCAGTGTATGGCCGACCTTCCGTTCGCGGAACATCTCCTCGCCAGTATAAGGACTGCACATAATTCGCGGACGACCGAGCCGGAGTTCGGCCGCCTCGGTTTTGTGATGATTGGCGAATGCGATCCCTACAGCCTGGTCAGTGATCCGCATTTATCTCCATTTAACGTATCAACTGAAGTGAGATTGAGTGATTTTTCGAGGCAGGATCTGCAGGTTTTTGCTGCCGAGCTGAATCTGCCGATGCCCGTTGCAGAAAAAGCGCTTGATCGGATTTATTACTGGACCAGCGGCCAGCCGTACCTCAGCCAGAAACTTGCTCGCGCTGTCGCCAGGGAGCAGGTCGAAGGCGATATTGACGAGACGGTGGACCGGCTCGCTTTACATCAGCTTGCCGGGCGCGCAGCGATTACCAGCGAGCCGCACATGAGTCACCTTCATCGTGCGGTTGTCAACGACAAAAAGAACTACGAGGCATTGCTCACGATCTACGGGCAGATTCGCAAGGGCATATCAATAGAGTACGACCCGGAATTACCGAGGCATCGGCGGCTGCTCGCACTGGGTTTGGTTGTCGCAGACGATGAAGAAAAGTTCCGGATTCGCAACCGCCTCTACGAATCAGTATTCACCGCGCGCTGGGCGAACGAAAATCTGCCGCTGCACTGGCGCGGGCCCGCGATCGCGGCGCTGGTGGTTATCGCATTGACCGCAATTCCATTCATATACACGCAGCTACTACCCAAGCCTTATCTGCGTGTGATGACCAATCAAACCTATGATCTGGAAACCGTCTCCGACGCCTATGTGAATCTGCGATCATTCCCGGGGCATGGCGATGCCGCCGATCGAATGTATCGAACCGTTCTCGAAAACCGTGCCCGTCAGGTAGTTGATCGAAATGGCATCCGGGAAATTTCGCGATATTCGGCAATATTGCCGGGTGGATTGGAGATTGCGGAAGGACTGCGTTCGAATTTCTGGGACCGGACAGCCGAAGCTGCAATGCGTAACGAGCAACGTGATCACGCATTGCTGGCCTCAATCGAGGCGCTTGAGGTATCTACCCAGGTCCGCAGGCGAAGAGCGGCATCGTTGATTGGTGATGATTATCCGGAGTTGATCGGAACTGTTCCGGCGCAGGATGCTGATGGCCTCGTGTTTGATTCTGAAAATGTTCAACTCAGTTTTTACAAAGGCGCAGAAATATCGCAGTGGTCAATTGTCGATGGTGATATTGAGGTTCGTGAGCCATGGACCATGTCTGCGTTGGAGGTGACGCCGCTGGTTCGGCGCGTGATTGTCGATCGCGAGGGGGATACCGGGCGAATTGCGCTTACTGTAAATGTAAGCCACGCACGGCTGGATGATATCCGCATGAAACTGATCGCACCGTCAGGGCGCGCAGCTGAACTGAGGTTTTCACAGGTATCATCGGCCGCTAACGAAGAGATACGGGTGCCTCGCAATCAGCTCGCACCTCTCTTTGGCGAATCTCTGAGTGGCACCTGGAGTCTCAGTCTCCGTGACGAAGCCACCGGAGTGACGGGTCACCTTGTCAGCTGGGAGTTGAGTTTGAACTCGCAGGTGGTCGTCGAAAATTTCGAACGAGGTCTCGATGTACCGGATCCGATCGAGCGTGCATCGGAGAGCCTCTGGTTCAGCTCCGATGGCCGCTACGCCATTGCACGAGCATCGCAGAGTGACAGCGCCCGTCTCTGGAATCTGAACTTTGCTCAGGCCGCACGGACGATTGCCGTACCGGCCAGTGAGTTCGTCCTCGGCCTTAGCGCCAATGCCGAATTCCTGGTAACCAAGGCGCAGAGCACGGTAAATCTCTGGCGCACGACGGACGGACGGCGCCATCTCGTACTTGAACTTGGCGCATCGGTTGCGGATACAAAACTCAGTGAAGATGGTCAACATCTGCTGGTCACGTATCAGAGTGAGCCGGATACGCTTTTCGAGGTATGGTCGCTGACAACGGGCGAGATAATCGCTGAAATGAGCGTAGCCGGTGTTCCCGCGGTCCACGCGATTGATGATACGGCTACGCATCTTGCGGTTGCTGACTACGATCGGGCTGTGCGAATTTGGGATCTTCGGGATGGGCAGCAAAAGGCGCAGATTGACCTGGAGTCTCAGCCTGGTCAGATCCTGTTGTCGGCAAATGGCGAGGCACTTGGTGTTGTTCGTGGCGGTCAGGGCGTTTCGTTATGGAGAACGGATCAACCCGACGCTCCCATTTTTGAGGACTCCGGAGCTGGTGAATGGCACATGGCCTTTTCACCATCCGGCGCACGCTTCATTGCTGGAAATCTACGTCACGGATTGCAGACGTATCGAAGTTCAGATGGGGCGCCAACTGGGCCTTTGCTCGACTCGGGCGTGCAGCCGGGCCTGAACAAAACGATTGCATTCGGGGACAACGAAAACCTGTTGTTGACGGCGGCCGCCGGCGACATTGCCCGATTCTGGTCCATGCCTGACGTCGTAGCGGCGACATCAAGGGAATCGACGCCGGGTGATGGCGGCGAGCAGCAAGTTTGGCGTGAGTCCGGCACGGTTGTTTCAGCGATTGCTCCGGGAGGGGAGAGGATTGCGTTTGGGGATCGATCCGGACACGTTCACATTGAACTGGTGGATTCGGTTGGAGCACTTCCGTCCGATAGTGAGGACATAACTTTCCTCGGCCACCAGGACGCAGTGATGTCGATGGAGTTCAGTCCCGACGGTGCACTGGTCGCCAGTGCCGGCGCGGATGGCACCATACGTCTGTGGGATGCTAACAACGGTTTGCCTCGCCCATTCTATGGCCGTGCATCGGTCAGTACGATTGAAAAAATGGCGTTTTCACCTTCGGCGAATGAACTGGCCTTGCTCGGTGGGCAGCGCGTCTGGCTGATGAACACGGAAACCGGCGCGGAAATCACGAGTATCGACCTCGGTGAAATACACAGCGATATCGCCTTTGCGGCGGACGGACAGCTATTCCTCGGCGGGGAGAGCGGGACGCTACGAAACCTCTATTCTGATCGGACTGGAAACTGGCATTTGCGCACGTTGTGGCAGGGACCGGCAGCCATTCGTCACCTTGCTGTTGCGGAGAGTCGGCGGCAAATCGTTCTGGTTGATGCGATGAGCCGGGTAATGTTGCTTGATCCGGCCAGTGGCAGTGTGAGCACCGACGTACTGAGGCTCCCGTCAATGGTCGATGACGTTGCATTTAGTCCAAACGAGTCCCGGGTGCTTTTCCATACCGGTCGATGGGTGCACAGGGCCGTTGTTACCCCGACCGGGTTGCTCTGGACGGATTCGGTCAGGGCACCGCAAGCGTTAAACGGATCCCGTATGGCTTTTGATGTGACGCCCGATCCGGGCTCTGGCCGCGGCACCAATCCGTCCGGAGACAGGGTCCTGATACTTGCACGGGACACCGGTGTTACCGAACTGACTGAACTGCGGTTCAGTTATTCGGACGGGCCTGCACTCTTTGGCAGCAGGCCTGCACTCCTGAATACCTGGGCCGACCGCTTACGCGGAACTGAGACTAGCGGGTTTGTCCGCGAAGGGTTCTGACAAGCAGTTCGAGGTTTTTTGCGCTGGCATCGATTGGCTTCACGGCTTCGCCGACACGAACATCAATCCGTGCAAAGAGTTTTCCCGGCAAACGGCGCAGCCGCTCACCGGAATGCCTGCTGAACCAGCTTCCCCACATCCCGCTGAGACTGATTGGTACAACGGGAACCTGTCTCCGTTCAAGGATTCTTTCAATGCCTGGACGGAATGAATGAACGGCGCCGTCTCGAGTGATCGCACCCTCAGGAAAAATGCAGACCAGATTTCCCGCTTCGAGTTCAGCGTCGACGCGATCGAATGCCTCGTTCAGCAAGCGCTCGTCTTCCTTTGCTGACGCAATCGGAATCGCCTTGGCAGTCTGAAAAAGGAATTTCAGCAATGGAATTTTGAAAATTTTGTACCACATGACAAAACGAACAGGTCGTCGAACAGAGCCACCGATTACGAGCGCATCGACATAACTAACGTGATTGCATACCAGGACCGCGGGACCCGTGTCCGGAATGTTGTCGAGCCCTGTTGCTCGAATTCGATAGAGCAAACTTACGATCAGCCATGTAAGGAATCGAATCAGGAACTCTGGCAGCAGGGTATAGATATAGATGGCGACGGCGGCGTTGAGGATGCCGAGGACAACAAAAAATTCCGGAATTGAAAAACCAAAATTCAAAATGGCAAGTGCGAGCACAGCTGCGCCGACAATAAAAATTGAATTGATGATGTTATTGGCAGCAATGATTCGGGAAAGATGCTGGCGCTTCGCACGTTCCTGAATCATGGCGTACAGGGGAACGCTATAAAGCCCGCCAAAGGCACCGAGCATTGCCAAATCCATCAGTATTCGGACGCTTCCGGGACGAGCGATGAAATCGCCAAACGTAGTGACGACGGAGATG
This sequence comes from uncultured Woeseiaceae bacterium, assembly GCA_905480255.1. Taxonomy (GTDB): domain Bacteria; phylum Pseudomonadota; class Gammaproteobacteria; order Steroidobacterales; family Woeseiaceae; genus SZUA-117. Next base: position 10,460 of record CAJQPR010000122.1, read on the forward strand.
TGCATGGTTGGTTGCGCGAAATACAGGTCGATGGCGAATATGCTGAGACCGACGGAGCCGAATGGCACAAGGCCCAGTTCGATTCGATGTCGGGAAAGTCGCTCACACAGTAGAGAACCGATGCCTACACCTACCGCGAAAGCAACCAGCAAGATTGTCGTGATTTCTTCGTTGCCATTCAGTATGTCCAGCGTGTATGCCGGAATCTGAAGAGTCATAGCCGAACCGAAAAACCAGAACCAGGAAATACCGAGTATCGAAAGAAAAACGCTGCGGTCTTCACGGGCGAAGCCAATGATACGCCAGGTTTCTGTCCAGGCATTCCAGTTAATGCGTAGCTCCGGATCAACCGCTCTTGTCTCAGGAATTCTCCAGCTTGCCAGGTAGCCAAGAGTCGCAACGCCTATCAGGCAGCTTGACAGCGCGTACTGATTTCCCGGATCAATGGCAACAGAAACTCCACCGACGACGAGCCCGAAAATAATAGCCAGGTACGTCCCTGATTCGACCAGCGCATTGCCGCCAACCAATTCATGAGTTGCCAATTGCTGAGGCAGATAAGCATATTTTACTGGTCCGAACAGTGTCGACTGGCAGCCCATCAAAAAGAGAACAACAAAGAGGACGGTGTAGCTGTGGCTCATGAACGCAAACGCAGCAAGAAGCATCAGGCAGATTTCGATTGACTTAATGATTCGTATCAGTCGGGATTTTTCGTATTTATCCGCCAGTTGTCCGGATGTTGCTGAGAAAAGGAAGAATGGCAGGATAAAAAGCGCGCCAGCCACATTCGCCAGCTCGCTCGCATCAAGGCCCAAAACTTTCACGCCCTGAAAGGTAATGACGATGATCAGGCCATTACGGAAAATGTTGTCATTGAACGCGCCGAGAAACTGGGTTGCGAAGAAAGGCGCAAACCGTCGTTCTTTCAGAAGGGAAAACTGACTGGCTTCGGACACGCCACCACTATACCAAGTGGTAAAGACTGTTCGAACGAATATCTCTTACGGCGTTCCTGCCGGAGTGTCACCAACCTGCATTGGAACTCTTTTCGAGTCACCATCCTGGAAGCCAACTGTGATCTCGTTCGCAAGATCGCTGAAGCGGAGCAGGGCACGGCCATCCTCAGTCGGTTGCGGCTGACTGACGCAGGCACACTGGAGCAAACATAAGTTTATGATTAAAATAAGATTTTTCATAATGACCTCCCTGGTCCCGCATTCACATTCCGTTGCGTTTTTGTCCGCATCTGTTCCGGATATAACGTCCTGAATTCCTGGCGGTTGACGGGCCGAATTGCGAACTCGGCCACAAAGTTTCAGCTTCCGCCGATGCTAGAATAGACGCCAGTCCGGCAATGTGTGGATCATGTTGTGGTTTGGTATGACATTTGAGCAGCGATGAAAATTGTACGCGTCATAATTTGTTTGATTGGCTTAAGCCTGGTTGCAGCATGCAGCGAGGAGCCGCCACCAACTTCCGTTTCCGAGTTTATGGAGAATCCGCGCCTGCTGGAGGCAACCATGGTTCGGTGCGCCCAGAACCGTACGGAAACGAAATATATGCCTGAGTGCGTTAATGCACGCGACGCTGTGAATCGACTTGAAATAGTAGAGGAGCGGAGTCGAAGAGAGTCGCTGGAATTGCAGTCAGAACGTAAACGGCAAGCTCTGAGACGAACGCAGGAAGCAGCTGCCGCTGCACGACGACGGGCCGACGAGGAACAGCGTCGCCGAGCTGAAGCCGAATATCTTGGGCTTTTCGAAGAGTTACCTGCAGACAACAATGGTTCGGGAGTTGTTCAGTCTGCGCCAATGGATAGTGCGACGTTGCCTGCAAGCAATGCACCAGGTGCCGATGTCCCCCCGGCGGCTGAATCTGATCAGGCTGAACTGGTTGAGTTTGAAGAAGCGGCAGTGGAACCGGGTTCTGATCTGGAAGCTGTCAGGGAAGAACTCAGGCGCCGCCAACAACCGCCCGAGTGAGGGGTTTTTAGAAAACCCTAAATAGCTGCCTGCGGCATAGACCTGACGTGCAGATCTCTCTGTGGAAACGGAATCTGGATACCTTCTTTCTGGAAGCTCTTGTATACCGCACAGTTTAGTTCATGCGTTACTCGTCCCCGGTCAACTGGCTGATTAATCCAGGAAAGTAATTCGAAATCCAGGCTGGATTCTCCAAACCGCCTGAATCGAACGCGGGGTTCGGGTGATTTGCACACCTCATCGTGATCTGCGGCAACTTTGCTCAGTACTTCGATAACCTGGTCAATATCACTTCCATAGGCGACGCCGACCGAAATCCGAATCCGGTGCCTGGTTGACGGACCGCCCGCTTCATTAATGATTTTAGCGTTGCCAAGGACACCATTCGGAATCGTGATCTCGACATCGTCACGAGTCAGGATCCGCGTGCTCCGCAGTCCGATAAATGTGACCTTTCCCCGTTCCCCGGTATCAAGAATAATGAAATCGCCCGTTTTGTAGGGTGCATCGGCGACGATGGACAGCCCGGCGAAAAGGTTCGACAGGGTGTCTTTGGCTGCGAAACTGAGTGCGAGGCCGACGATACCTGCTGTTGCCAGCCATGCTGCGACATCTATATGCCAGGCGAGGAAAATGAAGTAAACAGCGAGCGCAAGCAGCACAATTTTGAAAACGTTGTTGAGCAACGGAAGCATGCTGACATGCACATGCTTGTTGCCGCCGCCTCGCGATATTGCGCCTAACAGCAATTGAATCAGGTTGCGCGAAAAGCCGTACCAGGTAACGATCGCAATCGTTTTCAGAATGCCGAGTGCCAGAAACTCGGGACTTGACGGCAATGGCAGACGAGTGGCAGCAAGTCCGAGGCCAAGCAGGACGAATGAGATGAAGACCGGCCTGTGCAACAGGTCGAGCAGTTCGTCATCAAGGTTGGTGCTTGAACGATTCGCGAGTTTGGCGATGAGCCGCGAAATCACGAAATCGGCGATCTTGCCGACGATAATGAACGCCGCAGCAATGGCAATCGATTGCAAGTAGATATTTGGACCCAGCAACTGAAACCAGTCCAGCGTCTTGTCCAGAAATGACTGCACTGAATTCATTCGTTAGGCGTCACGAATAGCCGTTAACTGCGCGGAACGATTTCTGCGTGAGGCGATACTTCCAACTAATCGCGAATATCTTCGTCCGGGTCGGTGTTCATACCGTAAGTACGAACCTCAGACTCTTCTTGCTCCTGTGGTCGAGGTTGCTTCGCTGCCGCAGCGGCAGTTCCTGGTCGCACCGGTAGCTGACTCGTCTTGGCGGTGAGCACCTGAACGAAAGTGTTTGCTTCGGATGGTGCGGCATTGCCAGATCCTGCCAGGATTTGCTCCGGGGTAATCTGTGCCGAGCCATAAAATGCTGCATTGGCACGCCTGTCCATTGTTATGCCAGCGCCATCAAGCGCGACGCCGGCAAACAGGCCGCGGCTTCTTGAATATGAAAACACTTCTGATTGGAACGTAATGTCGGTAGCTGCTGCTGCAGTTCTGCCAACGGGACCGGCGGCAACGGAGGCATCGGCGCCCAATGTCAATTTGCCTTGCGTAATTCTGTCGATGCTGGCTCGATTCTTGAAGACGAGGATAATATCGCTCGACTGGGCGCCGGCCTGGAAACCGAAGCTGCCGCCGTTCAGAGTGATAAATGCCGGGTTGCTCCAGGAGTTGTCAGCCTGGCGAACGACCAGGATTCCTCTACCGTGTCGGACTCCCAGCCCGAAACCAACCTTGATGACTCGCGGAATCACCGCGACGGCGTGGGCGCGGGACAAAAGTCGAGACGGCACACCCTGTTCCGGAATTCGCAAGAGCTGATCGAGAATATCCGTGGAATCCAGGACGCGGCGTTCTTCTTTAGTGGCAGCGTAAGTGGTGGTTACAGCGAAGATACAAAAAACGATGGCGAGTGTGATTTGGCGTAAACGCATGATTCTATTCCCAAAAGTGATGAGATTTGGCTTCAGTCGCTGTTGCCGCCCAAGGCTTCAGCTCTTTAATAAGTCAGAGTAGGGCCCCCAGCGGGAATCCCTAGGCGACATAATACGCCATTTTTGCCCGTGACTTACAGGGTTAGATTGTTTTTTTAAGCCACTGAAATTATTGGAGGAAGAGGGCAGTCCAGGGTTGCGCAAATCGCGCGCAACAGTTCCGCCTCGGGTACTGTCATTTTGCCGTCGTGGGCAATTGTCTTCAGCACAGCCTCGATCAGGCTTTGCTGGCCCGCGGAGTTGATTTCACTAAGAATATCAAGGGCTTCCTGGAGTCTTTTGATGGTCTGGCCGGTGCTTGTTGTTGCGTTTCCTGCCTTCGCCCATTCGCCGAATACAGCAATTCCGGCTCTGAATGCAAGGTCTCTCGACTTTGCATCAACGTGGCCCTGTTCCGCGACGATACTCAGCAGATCGATTGCGGCGTCACGTGCCGCGGATTTTGCGACGCGGTTGCGCTTGGCGTTTGCGCCCGGTGCTGCAGCCTGTGCCAGGTGACGTGCGATAACCTGGTAAAGGCAAAATTCGCGCAGGTCAATTCGGCCATCGTCTTCAATAAGACGCTGCACGAGGTCAAGCAAAAACTCGAGCTTCGGCGCCGGACGTTTCTTGAGTTCCGGAAACGAAATTTCCAGGAGTGGCAGCCGATAAATTGGGCTGATTTTCGTCAGCTCTTCGAAATACTCCTTGACCTGCAACGCTCGAGTCTCGCCCAACTGTCCTTCGATGATGCTGAGTTGCCGTTCGACATAGGGCTCGTCGATTACCAGCGCGAGTGTTAAGAGGTACGCGCCGCTCGGCGAGTGTGCAGCTTTGTTGAGCATTGCAGGAATCGAGCGGCGTAGTTTCCGGGCAAAACCAACATGCTCGGGTGACGGCCGTCCGATCGAGTCGGCTACATTGGTATCTACCGGAAATTGTGCTGTTCGTGAAATATCCGGCGCAGCCGGGGCGAATCCCGCCGCCTGCTCCGGTTGTGGTGCCGGATCAATGTGGCTTGTTTCGACTTTCGTGTATTCGCTCTCGCGAAACGAAGGGTCAAGCGCCTGTATGCGTTCAGTTAGTGGCGGGTGCGTCGCGAACATGGAGGCTAATTTTGGAAGTCCGCCTGCGAAAAGCATGTGACTGACCTCTTCAGGATCGGCGTCGCGAATGTATGAATGATGTGTGTAGCCGCCGATTTTTTTCAGCGCGTTCGCGATGCCGTCCGTCTGCCGCGTGAATTGTACGGCGGAGGCGTCGGCCAGGAATTCTCGCTGCCGTGAGACAGCTGCTTTGATGACGCGTGCGAAGAAGACGCCGATCCAGCCAAGGAGTGTGAGTCCTAGTCCAACCAGCATTACACCGCCTGCATTCTTGCTTCGTCTGCCGTAGGAGATACCGCTATGGTGACTGCCGCGCAAGATAGTGCGCCCGATCAGGCCAACGACCATGATGCCGAACAGCACTCCCATCATGCGAATGTTCAGACGCATATCACCGTTCAGGATATGACTGAATTCATGTGCTATGACACCCTGCAACTCGTCCCGGTCCAGAGTTTCCAGGGTGCCGCGTGTGACTGCGACAGCCGCGTCGCCGGGCTTGAAGCCTGCGGCAAAGGCGTTAATGCCACTTTCTGACTCCAGAACGTAGATGTCCGGCACCGGCAATCCCGAGGCGATGGACATTTCCTCGACGACATTTCTGAGTCGCTGGTGCAAAGGGTCCTGGGAGTTTGATGGAATCAGTGTGCCACCCATATCTTCTGCAACCCGACCACCGCCGCCGGACAGAATTGCTGTCTTGTACAGGGTTGCGCCGACGATAAATGCGGTCGTCGCAAGTGCGGTTGCACCAAGAACCGCGGGATTTGCGGCAACTCCGTTCTGGTACAGAGCGCCGCCGACGATTGCTGTGACGCCGGCGACGATAAGCACAGTTGCAATGAAGTAGACAACGACGAGCCAGCGCGTCGCGCTTTTCGCCCGGTCCTGTGCATCAAAAAAATTCATGACGGACAGCTAGGACGGGCTTGCGAAAAGTCGCATGCCCATTTTCGCTCAGGACGTGAAACTGACTTCTGGAACTTCGCGTTTCTCCGGAGAATCGATTTCCAGAAAGCTCGCGAGTTCGAAATTGAACATGCCTGCAATGACACTGTTTGGGAAATTCTCGGCCTTGTTGTTGTAAGCCAGAACAGAGTCATTGAAAGCCTGGCGTGAAAACGCCACCTTGTTCTCTGTTGTAGTCAGCTCTTCCTGAAACTGCATCATGTTCTGATTGGCTTTCAGATCGGGATAGGCCTCAGACAGTGCAAACAGCCGCCCAAGTGCCGAACCGAGCGCGCCTTCGGATTTACCGAGTTCCTGTATGGCTGCTGCATTAGACGGGTCGACTTTAGCGGCGTCGAGGCTCGAAACCGCTGAATTTCTCGCCTTGACGACTGCATCCAGCGTTTCCCGTTCATGCTTCATGTAGCCTTTGACCGCTTCAATGAGATTGGGAATCAGGTCATGTCGCCGGGTGAGTTGGACGTCAATCTGGGCGAACGCATTTTTGACGCGATTTCTGAGATTGATCAGACTATTGTAGATGCCGATCGCATAGAAGATTATTGCGGCAATTGCGGCAAGGAAAATCAGCAATGACGTCACATTCCACCTCCCGGGTGAGTAGTAGTGGTAGCAAGCATAAACCCTTGCTGCGTTTTTCACTAGCGCTTGTTGTGGGAGCAATTTCTTTAAATTCAATGCCTTTGCGTGCCGAATGGTTTGCTGAAGCCCAGGCGCATATGGGCACAGAAATAAGTGTCTTTCTCTGGCATGACGATCCGCGGCAAGGTCAGCGGGCGGTTGACGCGGTATTCGAAGAGGTTGTGCGGCTTGACGACCTGATGAGTACCTACATCGAGGAAAGCCGGATATCGGAGATCAACCGGGAGGCAGCAACGCGGCCTGTGGTTGCCGGGGATGAACTCTTTAATCTCATTCGGAGATCGCTCGATATCTCGGTTCTCACCAAGGGCGCATTCGATATTACTTACGACAGCGTTGGGCAGCATTACGATTTTCGGGAAGGGCTGCGGCCTGACGAAGTCACCGTGGCAGAAGAGTTGCCCCTGATTGATTTCCGTTTTGTCGAAGCTAATGAGACTGACGGAACCATATCGTTTCGACTCGACGGAGTTCGTATCAACCTGGGCGGAATAGCAAAGGGCTATGCCGTTGAGCGGGGCGTTGAAGTCGCGAGAAGGTATGGAGTCAGGAACGCACGTGTCACCGCTGGCGGAGACACTCGTCTACTGGGTGATCGGCGCGGCGCACCCTGGATGGTAGGGATTCAGAATCCCCGCAACGAAGCAGAAGTTGCGGTCACGATTCCGCTGGAGAATGAATCCATCTCGACGTCCGGCGACTATGAGCGGTATTTCATGGAGGACGGGGAGCGTTTTCACCACATTATCGTTCCGTCAACCGGAGAGTCGGCCGGCGAGGTGCACTCCGCAACGATCATTGGTCCTGACGCCGTAATGACCGACGCACTCTCGACATCTGTATTTATCATGGGTGTCGACCAGGGATTGCGATTGATTTCGACCTTGCCGGACTACGAAGGAATCGTGATCGATTCCAGCGGCGAGATGTTTTATTCGGACGGATTGCGCTCGCCTGAATAGCCCGCGAAATTTGACCATTCGGTCGTTTCCAAAGCTTGTCTCCTGTCGCTGAATAGAGACGCTTTTTCCCTTTAAATTCATATAGATATAGCTATCATAGGAAACAGAATGCAGGCTTGGACAGGCACAGATTTCCGTGCAGCCCGGCGGTCCGGAGATAGAGAAAAATCCGGCCGCTGCATATGACAGCAGAATTTGCTATTTAACGTAATCCAGCCGGATTACACTATCGGGCTGTCTCCGCTCCCAAAACAGCGACCGCAATTATGTTCAGACGCGTAAAGGCAATTGTGACCATCATCACGGCCCGGTGGGGCTTCAGCCGTCACTATGGCCCGTGTGGAACTGGCGTCGATTGTCACTCTTGGGTGGTGACAGATTCCCAGGCGGCGTCATGCGGCGTCTGGGCACTTCCGGAAAAGATGGGCACGAGTTAATCGACGTTACAAGAGGTCTCCGACTGGTGAGCCTCGAAGGCGCCTGTACGCCCGGCAACGGGAGATCAGGCAATGGAAAAGGATAGAGATCATGAATGGAATTAAATCAGTATTGCTAGGAGCAGCTCTTTCGATCTTTGCAGCGACCGGTCTGGCCTCGTCTTCTTTGGAAGGCCGCGAAGCGCCAGACTTCGTTCTGAAAAGCTCGGCCGGTGAAAACCTTCGGCTCAGCGAACATCGCGGTGATGTCGTGATGATCAATTTTTGGGCGACATGGTGCGGTCCGTGCCGTCAGGAGATGCCTCTCCTTGATGATCTCTACAATCGCTATGAGCGGGTTGGTTTCAACCTGCTTGGCGTAAATATCGACGATGATTCACGTCGTGCCATGCAGATGATTGAGGAACTGGGTGTCAATTTTCCGGTGCTTTTTGACGAGCGCAAGGAAGTCAGTCAGCTGTATGACGTGCAGGCAATGCCGGTAACGGTACTGGTTGATCGTGAGGGCAAGGTTCGTCACGTGCATCACGGCTATAAGCCTGGGTACGAGGAAAAATATCTGACCGAGATTCGCGCACTTTTACGCGAGTGACAGGTCGCCTGGGAACTGGTGCATCAGCTAGACCGCATCAGCAGGCATTAAGGCAGGAGAAACTAAGGTGATATTGAAACGGTTTATTCTCATCACGAGCCTTACATGGCTTGCCGGAATGATGGCGGTGCATGCGCAGGACGCAGCGCCGCTTGATTCCGATGCAGCACTTGGCGATGCACAGTCACTCGAGATTGACGAAGCACAGGCGCGGGCGGAGTTCAGGAGTCTCGACGAAAACGTTCAGTCTCTGAAAAAAGAGGTACTGGACCTGAACCGGGATCTGTTCCTCCTTGAGGAAGAACTCCTGTTCCCGGCAAACTCGCAGGTTGCGTTTTTCATTTCGATGGATGTCGGCGAATACTTCGCACTTGATTCGGTCAATCTCAAAATTGACGGCAAGGAAGTCAGCAACTATCTCTACACGCAACGTGAGGTTGACGCACTGGTTCGCGGCGGCGTTCATCGCGTACACATGGAAAACCTCAAAGTGGGTGAGCATGAACTCGTCGCTGTCTTTACTGGTGAAGGCCCCCACGTAAGAGACTACCGGCGAGGAGCGACGATCAATATCGAGAAAGGCATTGGCGCCAAATACGTCGAACTGGAAATCACTGATCGGGTGACGAAACAGCAGCCCGAATTCATGATCAAGGAATGGGAGTGATTCTTGATCGTTCGCGGCCTTACATCCATTGCATTAGTCCTGTCCCTGGCATTTTCGCCAACGGGGACACTGGCTGCGGACGGCAAACCTGATCCAACTGTCGTAGAGGATGCTCACTTCGGAGAGGTTCTTTTCTACTTTTATCAGGAAGAGTATTTTCCGGCGATCGTTCGCTTGCTGGCTGCTCAGAAGCAAACCCAGGTCGAGAATCATCTCGACGAGTCCGAATTGTTGCTTGGCGGCCTTTATCTTTCATACGGGCATCACAAACGTGCTGCCGAGATCTTTGAAAAACTCCTGGCCGACAATGTCGAATCAGCGATTCGAAATCGAACCTGGTTTTTCCTTGCCAAGATCTGGAAACAACGTGGTTACCTGGTCGAAGCGCAGAACGCGCTGAACAATATTGACGAAGAGCTGCCCGAGGAATTTGAAGCAGAGCGGCACATGCTCCAGGCGCAGCTTCACATCGACAACAGCAAGCACGACCAGGCGATCGCGGTTTTGCAGGACTGGCCACGGCGCGACGCATGGTCGAACTATGCCAAGTTTAATCTCGGCGTTGCGATGGTGCGTAGCGGTCAGGTCAACGCCGCTGCGAGCATACTCGACGAACTCGGTGAAATGAATCCGCAAGGTGAAGAGATGAGTTCGCTTCGTGACAAGGCGAACCTGGCGCTCGGGTACGCGTACCTTCGGTATGATCAGCCGCAGGCTGCCAGATTGCCCCTTAGCCGTGTCAGGCTGGAAGGGCCGTTTTCGAACAAAGCGTTGTTGGGCATGGGCTGGGCCGACGCGGAGACCAATAATTATCGCCGTGCACTCGTTCCCTGGATGGAAATGCGTGACCGTGATCTTCTGGATTCTGCCGTCCAGGAGTCAATGCTGGCCGTGCCATATGCGCTCGCCGAACTGGATTCGCTGCGGCAGGCCGCCGATCACTACGTGGATGCCATTGAGGCCTTCCGCGAAGAGGCCGGAAGAATCGACACGGTGATCGAGAAAATTCAGAGCGGCGAATTGATGACTGAATTTGCAGCCGGTGGAGATGAGAGCACGACCGGCTGGCACTGGAAACTGACTGAATTGCCAGAAGGGCCCGAATCGCGCTACCTGTATCACCTGCTTGCGACAAACAAGTTTCAGGAAGGCCTCAAAAACTTCAGGGACCTGCATTATCTGTGGCAAAACCTTGACGAATGGCAGGCCAGTGTTGACGTATTTAGAAGCATGCTTTCGACGCGCGAATATGCCTACAACGAGCGTTTGCCGGTGATCGAGGAAAGCCTGGCGAATGCTGATCTCGATGGCATGGTCGAGCGTAAACTCGATTTTGATGCCCAGCTTAAGAGTATTGAGGAAAGTGAAAACGCGTTGGCCCTGGCGACGAAACGCGAGTTCGAATTGTGGGGCGAAATCGTCGCCATTGAGCGAAATTCGGCGCTGCAAGCGGATATACCGGAAGCTGCCGAGGTCCGTAGCAAGGTAAAACTTCTCAAAGGGGCATTGCAGTGGACTCTTGATAAAGAGTTCCGGGCGCGCCTTTCCAAAATCAGGAGAAACCTGCGTCAAACCGGAGAGGCCCTCGTAGAGACCCAGCGCTCGCGTCGGCAAATTGACGAAAAGATGCGCACCGAACCGCTTCTGTTCGCAGAGTTCAATGGCCGGGTAGAGGGCCTTAGTCCCCAGATTGATCTGCTGAAATCGCGGGTCGAGGCAGCGATGGTTGCCCAGCGCGGGTTTATGGAAGGCACCGCGGTTGAAGAGCTGCAGGCACAGCGGCAACGCCTCGATGCCTACACGGTACAGGCCAGGTTTGCACTGGCGACGATCTACGACTTGTCCGCCAACGAAACAACAGTGGGGGATGCATCGCAATGATCTCCCGGATCGTGAGCTTACTGTTGGCCGCAGGTGTCCTGGCATGCGCTGCGCCTGCGCTGGCCGATACGGTCAAGAAGCGTGACACCATTGCCAGCCTGGAGAGCAAGACGGTTGAGGTGCGCCCTGGGCGAAGGATTTTCGACAGTTCTAACAAAGCCCGTGATAATTACCGGGCATTTCTGGACCTGGTTTCAGATGATCCTGCTCTAAGTGCAGATGCCATGCGTCGTCTTGCCGACCTTGAACTGGAAGAGGGCGAAGCCCAGCAGCTTGCGGAAAATATCGGGGCGGTGGAATTCGAAGCCTATGACAATGCGGTCGGTCTGTTTCATGCATTGCTGGAGACTTACCCCAACTACGAACGAAATGATTCGGTTCTTTATCAACTCGCACGCGCCTATGAAATTGCGGGAAAAACAGATGATTCGCTACGTGTTCTGAATGACCTGGCCGTCAGGTATCCAGAAACGCCACTAATGGACGAAGTCCAGTTTCGACGCGGCGAGATGTTGTTCTTGCGCAAGGAATACAATTTCGCGGAGGTGGCCTATTCCTACGTTGTCGACTACGGCGAAAGTTCACGGTTTTATGAGCAATCGCTCTACAAGCTTGGTTGGTCACAGTTCAAACTGGCATGGCACGAAGACAGCCTGGATCCGTTTTTCACCCTGCTGGATCGAAAGATTGCGGGGGTGGAACTAAAGGATGGCGAAAATCGTTTTGATAACCTGAGTCGTGCCGACCGGGAACTGGTTGAAGATACCTTTCGCGTCCTGAGCATCAGCTTTTCGTATATGGCTGGCGCTGAGAGTATTACCGAGTACCTGAATTCGCGCGGATTGCCGTCATATGGTTACGTGGTTTACATGAACCTTGGTGACCTGTACCTGGAGAAAGAACGTTACGGCGACGCGGCCGATACCTATGAGGCTTTCGTCGCCCGGAATCCAGATCATCCCAAGTCACCAATCCTGCAGGTCGAGTTAATAGAAGCCTACAAGCAAGGTGGTTTTCCGACACGGGTTTTGGAAGGCAAGAAAAGTTTTGTTGAGCGTTATGGAATGGACAGTTCTTACTGGCAAGTCAACTTGCGCGCCGAGAACGCGGCCGTGGAGACCTATCTCAAAGACAATCTGAACGATCTTGCACAGTATTATCACGCGGAAGCTCAGACCAAAAAGACGCCAGCGGACTACCAGGAAGCGTCGCGATGGTATCGCAAGTATCTGAATGAATTCCCTGCGGATGCGGATAGCGCAAAGACCAATTTCCTGCTGGCTGAAATTCTTTTCGAAAGTGCTGACTACGGTGCAGCGACGGTCGAATACGAGCGAGCAGCTTACGAGTATCCGGCCCATGAACAGTCGGCCGAAGCAGCCTACGCTGCAGTTCTTTCCTACCGCGAACACGAGCCGGCCTTGACCGGTGATGCAAAAACTGCCTGGCACCAGCGATACCTTGATAGTGGTCTCAGGTTCGGCGATACGTACCCGGAACACCCGGAGTCGGCAGCTGTTCTGACCACCATCGCTGAAGATCTCTTCGAGCAAAATGAATTCGACCTGGCCATAGCGGTCAGCCAAACGGTGACCGGTCGGGAACCGCCGGTAGCGCCGTCGCTCGCACGAACTTCGTGGACAGTAACTGCCCATTCACAGTTCGACCTGGGCAATTTCGTCGATGCAGAAAAAGCTTACTACTCACTGCGCATTCATACGCCACCTGACGACCTCGTCGCCCGGCAGGAAATCAAGGACCGGATTGCTTCGTCCATATACAAGCAGGGCGAGCAAGCCCGGGATGCTGGTGACCTGGAATCTGCGGTGACTCATTTCCAGCGTCTCGGCAACGCGGTACCGGATTCAGATATTCGTGCGACTGCTGAATACGATGCTGCAGCGGCATTAATCGCGATGGGAGCATGGGGTCGGGCGTCTTCAGTACTCGAAGACTTCCGCCGCGACTATCCGGAAAGTGAGTTTGCTGACGACGTAACGCAGCAACTGGCCGTTAGTTATCTCGAATCGGGCAACAGCGTACAGGCAGCAGGTGAGTTCGTACGTATCGCAAATTCACCGGCGTCGACAGACGAAGTGCGTCGCGAGGCATTGTGGCGCGCATCTGACCTTTATAAAGAAAGCAACGAGATCGGTCTTGAGCAAAACGTGCTTGAAGACATTGTTGCGCGTTACCCCGATCCGATTGCTGAATCTATAGAGGCCAGGTTCCGTCTTCTGGAGATTGCTGAAGCAGGTAACAATTCAGCTGAGCGTACTCAGATAATGAAAGACCTCGTCAGGGTCGATGCGACGGCCGGCGCGCAAAGAACGGATCGTACACGCTACCTTGCGGCAATAGCTTCGCTGGAGCTCGCCGAACCTGTACGACGCAGTTTTACGGTCATGAAGATCACCCAGCCTCTTGCGGAGAGCATGGAGCTTAAGAAATCGCTGATGGAAGATGTTCTGAAGGTCTACGGCGATGCAGCTGCTTACGGTGTGGCTGAAGTCACGACCGCGGCAACATTCAGGCTGGGTGAGGTATATCAGCAATTCAGCAAGGATTTGATGGGTTCAGAACGGCCTGGGGGGCTGGACGAACTTGCAATGGAACAATACGATCTCTTGCTGGAAGAACAGACATTCCCATTCGAAGAAAAGGCGATCGAGCTTTTTGAGACAAATGCGGCCAGAGCGGCTGACGGTGTCTGGGACGAATGGGTAGAGATGAGTTTTGCGGAGCTGGCGTCGTTGATGCCGGCCCGTTACGCCAAAGTGGAGCGCAGCGAAGATGTCGTTACGGCAATTTACTAGCAGCGGCTGGAAGTCGTGCCTGGTCGGACTGGCGATGCTGGTGATGGCAGGCTGTGCTTCAGGGCCCAAGCCCGCGGCGGAAGGCCAGGACGGATCCGTTGACGCAGATGGTCAAGCGGAGATGGTCCGTGATGTTCCACCGGAGGCGCTTACCTTATATGAGCAAGCAGTTGCATCTATGGCTTCAGGAGATAACATTGATGCTGAACTCCGCCTCCAGGAATTTCTGCTGCAGTATCCCGACTACCCGGGAGCGTACGTCAACCTGGCCATCATTTTTTCCGGCCGTGATGACCTGCAGGCGGCTGAGAACAGTCTGACAGATGCCCTGATCATAGATCCGGAGCACGCAGCCGCGCTGAACCAGCTGGGAATGTTGCTCCGGCGGCAAGGAAAGTTTCAGGAAGCAGAGGCTGCTTATTTGAAGGCTGTCACAGCGAGTCCGGACTATGCCTTGGCACACTACAACCTGGGCGTTCTCAATGACCTGTATCTGCGGCAACTCGAAGATGCGCTTCTGCACTACGAGCGCTACCTGGAACTGGTCGATGAAGAGGACAAACAGGTCACAAGATGGATAGTGGATCTCAAAAGGCGTATTACTGCCACACAAAGAACCGCAAATGTGACGGAGTGACGAGCATGCGATCGAATCTGGCGAGATTATTGGCATTATTGTTGTTCCTTAGCATCGGAGCTCAGGCTCAGGAAGCGGTTCCTGAGGAGCAGGCTGCAGAAATCGATGAGTTCGAGCCTGCAGTGTCATCCGAATCTCTGTCGGGGATGGATTCAACAGAATCAGATGAGCTCGCGGAGCCACAGGCACTGCTGGCACAGGATGTCAGAAGGACTGAAAGCTCGACCGGTGTGATGGACGAGATCGACCTGGGACGAACCGAAATTACGGGTAACCAGGAATTGCCAAAAGTGCTCTATATTGTGCCCTGGCAAAAGTCGGATCCGGGTGAGCTGGTTGGAAAACCCGCCAACTCTTTGCTTGATGAAGTGTTGGCGCCGGTAGACAGGACGGAGTTTATGCGTCGGATCGACTATTACGACGATCTGTACGGACAGGAAGAAGAGTAAGCAGGATTTGTAAGTTTGATTGTTTAGAGGAGAGATCAAATGGGTTATCTAGGCGGCTTGGTCCGTTTTTTCCAGGAAGGTGGTGCATTTATGTACCCAATCCTGTTCGTGTTCGGACTCGGACTGGCAATTGCCGTCGAGCGCTGGATGTATCTTACGGTGTCAGGCGCAACCAACCGCGCGCTGTGGAAGAAAATCGTGCCTTTTCTGAAGGCCGGCAACTTCCAGGAAGCAGCTGCGATAACCAGCAAGTCCAAAGCGGCGATCGCTTCGGTCCTGACCTATGGCCTGTATCGCGTCAAATCAGCAACTCGTCGTGATGACATTGAGAAGGCGATGGAAGAGAGCCTGATGGAAGTATTGCCGCGACTTGAAAAGCGTACGCACTATCTCGCCACGCTCGCGAACATTGCAACGCTTCTCGGCCTGCTAGGCACGATTATCGGTCTGATTTCGGCGTTTACCGCTGTGTCAAACGCGAACCCTGCTGACAAAGCTGACCTGCTGTCAGCCAGTATTTCGGTCGCGATGAACACGACGGCATTTGGCCTGATGTGCGCAATCCCACTGCTTCTTGTTCATGCCTTGTTGCAGACGAAGACGAGTCAGATTGTGGACAGCCTCGAAATGGCCAGCGTCAAGTTTCTGAACGCAGTGACAGAACGACAGCTGAATCCGGCCGGAGCATAAAACATGATTCGTAGCCGCAAGGGCGGCCGTCACCACATCGAGACGGCCGAACTCAACATTACGGCGTTTATGAACCTGATGGTGATCCTGGTTCCATTCCTGCTGATTACAGCGGTGTTTTCGCGTTTGGCGATTCTTGAACTGAATCTGCCAGCCTCCTCTACCGAGCCCGCGGACCCGCAGGAACTGACCTTCCAGTTGGAAGTTATTGTCAGGCAGAACCAGATCGAAGTCGGCGATCGTAATGTCGGCGCATTGGGGATCTATCCCAATGATGCTGAAGGCTACGACTATGAAGCGCTCAGCGAAAAGCTGACCGAAATCAAAGAGAGTTATCCGGATAAGACGGATGCATCGATTCTGCTCGAGTCAGAAATCGCTTACGACACACTCGTCCAGGTCATGGACAGGGTGCGAATTGCGGAACTGATCGAGGAAGAAAACATCGTGCGCAAAGATCTTTTCCCGGATATTTCGATCGGCGACGCGCCGGTTACGGACGGAGCCTGAGCCATGGTTAAGTCACGCCGCGCAAAACGCATGGGTCGGCATCACATACGGAACAAAGCGACCGCTGCGCTGAACCTAGTGTCGTTGATGGATATTTTCACGATCCTGGTGTTCTTTCTGCTGGTTAACTCCTCTGAAGTTGAGGTGCTGCCGAATGACAAAGACATTCAGCTGCCGGAATCGATTGCAGAGGAGAAGGCAAAAGAGACTGTGATCATCATCATTGGCGACGAGGACATCATTGTACAGGGCACACCAGTGGCAAAAGTCAGTGATGTTCTGGCACAACGCGGCAATGATATTCCCGCGCTTCGACAGGCATTGCTGTCGCAAAACGACCGCGTATTGCGTCGCGAAGCGCAGGACGATATCGCCGGCCGCGAAGTAACGATTATGGGTGATCGGGATATTCCGTATCGCTTATTAAAGAAAGTGATGGCGACCTGTACCGAGTCCGAATACGGACAGATCTCTCTTGCCGTATTGCAAAAGAGTTCGGACAAGCTTGAACAGGTGGGTGAGCTGCGAACAGCTCTCTGATCTGGATGAACAGGTTTTTAGGTTAGGAGTAACGGTGGACTTACCTTTTTACAGAGAGTTTGATCTTCCCTGGACGAGTAGCTCCGGACAGGAGAGGAAGTTCCGTCGTTTGCTCACAATCATCCTGGGAGCGATGTTCTTCCTTGGTGTCATTTGGCCGTGGATTCCGACGCCTGAAAAAGATCCAAACGTCGTGGAGGAAATTCCGGCGCGTATCGCGAAGCTGCTGCTTGAGCAAAAGCCGCCACCGCCACCTCCGCCCAAGCCTGAGCCCGAGCCGGAACCGGAAGCTGTGGATCCTGTAATTGAGCCGGAACCGGAGCAGGTTGCAGAAGAACCGCCACCGCCGGAGCCAGAAGTTGCGCCCGAGCCCGAGCCCGAGCCGGAAATCGATCTCCAGGCAGTGGCACGCGAGCAGGCACAGGCTGCGCTGCTTCCATTTACCGAAGATCTTGCGGCGCTCGCGGACAGCGACGTGCTTGAGACGGTGGCTGACAATCGCCCACTTACAGCATCGGTTGGCGAGGCGGCACGAAATGAGCGCTCGATGATTACGTCGAAGGTCGGTACCGCGAGCGGAAGTGGCGGTATCAACACTGCGAGCATGAGCCGGAACACTGGTGGTTCCGGACTGTCTGCTCGCAACGTTACGACAGTAGATAGCCCGGTTGAATCAGTTGGGGAAGCCGGCGGCGGCGCTCGTCGCACTGGCACGAGCGGCAAGGCATCACGCAGCCGCGAGGAAATCGAGCTTGTTTTTGACAAGAACAAGGGCGCGATTTTTGCGCTGTACAATCGCGCTCTCCGCGTCGACCCGACTCTGGAAGGAAAACTCGTTTTGCGTCTGACAATCGCGCCTACTGGTGAAGTCACGGCGTGCGAAGTTGTCTCCAGTGAACTGGGTGATCCGGAACTGGAGCGTCGCCTGGTGCAACGAGTCATGTTGTTCCGTTTCGACGCCCGAGATGTTGAGCCGGTGACAACGACCAAGCCGATCGACTTTTTCCCGGCCTGATCGGTCGAAACAATTGAATCTGATAGCGCGGGCCTCTTGGCCCGCGTTTTCGTTATGGTCGCCTACCATAGTCTGCGTATTCACTTTCAATTCCGTTTCCTCCAGTTTCCTTACAGGTGCTAGGATTCCGTGCTCCACAGAGCCAACCAAAAAGCCGTTACTGATTACACAGGAAAGATATGACCGATTACAACGCACCAATAAAAGACATGCGCTTCGCTATCCGGGAGCTTGCCGGGCTTGACGAAATTCTTCAGCTGGGTGCTTTCGAAGGTGTTGACAACGACACCGTCGACCAGGTGGTCGAAGAGGCTGCAACATTCGCGCGTGAAGTGCTTGCACCGCTGAATATTCCGGGTGACCGTGCGGCATGCCGTGTCAAAGATGGTGCGGTCGAGGTAGCTGATGGCTTTGCAGAGGCCTATCAGCAGTTCGTCGAAAACGGCTGGCAAACGCTTGCCGCCTCCCCGGACTTTGATGGGATGGGTCTGCCATACGCAGTCGCCATTGCAACATTCGAAATGTGGCAGTCCGCGAACATGTCGTTCTCTCTTTGCCCCATGCTGACGGGTGGCGCCGTAAGCGCGATCGATGCACATGCCACGGAAGACATCAAAAAGATCTATTTGCCTAAGTTGGTGACCGGCGAATGGAGCGGCACGATGGTTCTGACTGAGCCGCAGGCCGGGTCTGACCTCGCGGCCGTTACCACCCGGGCGGTGCCGGAGGGCGATCACTATCGAATTACGGGCAACAAGATATATATAACCTGGGGTGATCATCCGATGACGGAAAATGTGATCCACCTCGTACTGGCCAGGTTGCAAGGCGCGCCCGAGGGAATACGCGGCATTTCAATGTTCCTGGTGCCCAAGTTTCTCGTCAACGAAGACGGTAGTCCCGGCGAGCGCAACGACGTCTATCCGACGTCAGTCGAACACAAGATGGGAATTCACGCGAGTCCGACATGTGTCCTTAACTTTGGTGATGCGGGCGGCGCTATTGGCTACCTCGTCGGCGAGGAGAACAAGGGCATGGCAAGCATGTTCACGATGATGAACCTGGCCCGGATTGAAGTTGGCGTGCAGGGGCTTGCGGTCAGTGAGCGCGCCTATGAACTTGCCAGGGCCTATGCATTGGATCGGGTCCAGGGCAATGCGCCCGGAGAAAAGGGCCGTGTCACGATCATCCATCATGCGGATGTTCGCCGCATGCTGCTGCTGATGAAATCGCAGATCGAAGCAATGCGCGGCGCTGCCTATTCGGCTGGTGCGTTGCTCGATGTTGTTCGCCATTCGGCGGATTCGGACGAGCGCGAAGTGGCGAATACGCGCATGGCACTTTTGACGCCGATCATCAAAGGCTGGCTCTCCGAGGTCGCGCAAGAGGTCACATCGCTCGGAGTGCAGATTCACGGCGGCATGGGCTTCGTTGAAGAGACCGGCGCAGCGCAGCACATGCGCGATGCACGAATCCTCCC
>CAJQPR010000123.1 GCA_905480255.1 uncultured Woeseiaceae bacterium
TAGGCCTCTGCACGATCTGCCAAAGAGCGAGGACAGCGGTCATAACCCTGCATCGTTGCGGGTTCGACAACATTGCATCGAAGATTGAGCGTCGCGTCTTCGGTGAAAATATCGATGACTGCCGAGTCCGGGTCCGGCATCAGGATCATGTCTGATTCGTTGATGCCCTTCCAACCGGAAATTGACGAGCCATCGAACATTTTGCCATCTTCGAACAGGTCCTCATCCACAAACCGCGCAGGTACCGTGACGTGTTGTTCCTTGCCCTTGGTATCCGTGAATCGAAAATCTACGAATTTGATGTTTTTTTCTTTGATCAGACCGATCACATCTGCGCCGCTCATTTGTGTTTCCTCCAGTAAGTAATACAAGAATCCCTTGTGCGACCCGATACCCGGGTTTTGGATGGATATCCGGTTACGTCAGTGTTGCTTCATCTAAGTGCAGGAACTGTGCCAGCTTTGGTCCAGAGATAAGACCCTGATTTATCAATAAATTTTGCTCTCATGAGCAACCCGAATTGCACCATATTAGTGCAACCAGTTGGTTGATCGCACCATAATAGTGCACTTCTGTTTTGTGTGCACCCATTTAGCGCTCATTGGCTGCAGGCATGGCTTCGCGGCCTGCTCTGGCGGCAAAAAATGACGACTGGCCGCGATTGATGCGGTTATACTGCGCGGCTCTGGACCACCCTTCGGAACTACCGGAATCGCTTCGGGCGACGCGAATTCACTGATGGCTAAGGAAAAACCCGCGAACAGGCAGACCTTTCAGGACCTGATCCTGACCCTGCAACAATTCTGGGCCGAGCGCGGCTGTGTGATCGCGCAACCCTATGACATGGAAATGGGGGCCGGTACCTTTCATCCGGCGACGTTCCTTCGTGCAATCGGTCCCGAGCCCTGGAGCGCAGCCTATGTGCAGCCTTGCCGGCGCCCGACAGACGGCCGATACGGTGACAACCCTTTTCGGTTGCAGCATTACTATCAGTACCAGGTGGTGATCAAGCCCTCACCGGACGACATCCAGGAGTTGTACCTCGATTCGCTGCGAGCGATCGGAATTGATCCCACTGTGCATGACGTTCGCTTTGTCGAAGACAACTGGGAGTCGCCAACACTCGGGGCCTGGGGTCTTGGCTGGGAGGTCTGGCTCAACGGTATGGAGATTACCCAGTTCACCTATTTTCAACAGGTCGGCGGCCTGGAGTGCAGCCCGGTAACCGGCGAGATTACTTACGGCCTCGAACGACTTGCGATGTATCTGCAGGACGTCGAAAGCATTTTTGATATCACCTGGACTGACGGTCCGCTTGGACGGATCAGCTACCGTGACGTTTATCATCAGAATGAAGTCGAACAATCCCGTTACAACTTCGAAGAGGCCGACGTGGACGCGCTCTTTGGGGCTTTCGACCAGGCCGAAAAAGAAAACGCTCGTTTAATTGAAGCTGGATTGCCGCTGCCAGCCTATGAGCAGATGCTGACAGCATCCCACACATTTAATCTGCTCGATGCGAGACAGGCAATTTCTGTCAGTGAACGACAGCGCTACATTCTGCGTGTGCGCACGATGGCCCGCAAGGTCGCCAAGGCGTACTACGAAAGTCGCGAGGCGCTCGGCTTTCCGATGGTAGCTTCCGTGAACAAGGCAGCTGAGAAATGAGCAAAGCAGCGGACTTCCTGGTCGAGATTGGCACCGAGGAATTGCCACCAAAGGCGCTCAGGAAGCTGATGAACGCGTTCGCGTCCGGCATCCAGGACGGGCTCGAAAAGAATCGCCTCGGTCACGGTGAGATTCGTGCTTTCGCCAGCCCGCGGCGGCTCGCCGTCATTGTCTCTGCCCTCGAGGATGGCCAGGAAGACCGCGAGGTCCGGCGTAAGGGGCCGCCGGTGTCCGTTGCGTTTGACGACAAAGGCCAGGCAACAAAAGCCGCCCTTGCGTTTGCAAAGAAGTGTGGCGCTGAAGTCGACGATCTCGAGCGAGAAAAAACGGATGCCGGGGAGTGGCTGTCGCTGACTGTTCGTGAGCCGGGAAAATCTGCGGCCCTCCTCGTTCCGGGCATCGTGCAACATTCTCTCGACGCCCTTCCAATACCCCGCCGTATGCGCTGGGGCGCGCATTCTGAGGAATTCGTCAGGCCGGTGCACTGGTTGATCATGTTGCACGGTACGACCGTGATACCGGGTGCCGTCCTTGGTATTGAATCGTCCAATCAAACTCGTGGACACCGGTTCCATACCACCGGGGAGCTGGAAATCAGGTCGCCCGCCGACTATGTGAGCACACTCGAGTCTCCTGGTTACGTCATTGCTGATTTCGCTGTGCGGCGCGAAAAAATTGTCGGGCTTGTTGCCGACGCTGCGAAAAAGGCCGGCGGTAAAGCGGTTGGGGACGATGCCCTTTATGACGAGGTTACCGCTCTAACGGAGTGGCCGGTCTCATTAACCGGATCGTTTGACGACGACTTTCTCGCCTTGCCCCGGGAGGTCATCATTGCAACGTTGACCAATCACCAGCGGTATTTTCCTGTGGCGGATAAACAGGGTGCGCTTTTGCCCGTCTTTATTACGCTCGCGAACCTGGAGAGCAAGGAACCCGATCG
>CAJQPR010000124.1 GCA_905480255.1 uncultured Woeseiaceae bacterium
CCCAATCGATCCAACATTCGATGCCACTGTATGATCGGTGACATGAACCAGGGATTGCCCGTATAAAGCGGTTTCGTTTCGAGTGGAAGATCATCGAACGCAGTAGCGCCCTCCTCCGTATTACCCAGCATTTTGTGACCCAGCTTTGTGCCAAAGTAGGACGCCCGGGCAACACCTGAGCCGCAATAACCCATCGCATACCAAAGGCCGTCATGCTGACCAAGGTGTGGCACATGGTCAAACGCGTAAGCAACCAGGCCGGACCAGCTATGCGTGATGCGGGTCTTCTCCAGTGCCGGAAAAACATCCAGCATCGATACCCGAAGTTTTTTAGCATTGACGAGTGGCTTGTCAGCAGACGTGGCGCGTCCGCCAAACAAAATTCGTTTGCCATCAGGTGACGCTCGGTAGTACGCCATCACTCGCCGACTGTCACCGTACATCCGTCGCGTCGGCATCAATTCATCCATCAGCCCTGGATCAAGCTCTTCGGTTGCGATGAGTGAACTGCGGATGGGCAATACGCGCCGCCGAAACCATGGCGTCACCTTGCCTGTGTAACCGTTCGTGCATATCGCAACCTGCCCGGCATCAACTAAACCATTTGACGTAGCGACTCGAAATCCATCATTGCTGCGTTCGACCTGGACAACTTCGGTATTCGCAGCGATCACTCCGCCAGCTTCACGAACGGCCCGAACAAGTCCATCGTGATATTTTCCCGGGTGCAAGCCACCATCGATATGATAACGAATTCCGCCGTGGAAGCGGTTTGTGCCAATTTCATCACGCACCCGTTCCTTCGGCACCATTTCAGCTTCAATTCCGGTCGCCGCTACCTGTGCTTCAAGCTCCCGCGCCATGTAGTCGTAGTGTGATGGTTGCGACGCGCCGCGAAATCGCCCCGCGCGATGGAAGCTGCAATCGATCTGTTCTTCTTCAACCAGGTTCTTGACGAAACTGACAAAGCCGATGCTCTCGTTGAAAATGCCGTGCGTTCGTTCGGCGCCAAAATGAGCCTTCAACCCGTCTACGCCAAGCTTGTGAAAACTCGGCCCCAGCATACCGCCATTCCTGGTGCTCGCACCGTAACCAATGAAACCAGCCTCGCAGACAAGCACAGACTTCCCCGCCCGGGCGAGTATTCGGGCGGCGCCCAAACCGCTGAAACCTGCACCAACGATGAGCACATCTACTTCGGCAGGCAGCTCGCAAGGTTCATCTGAACGCCGCGGTGCTTCATCCCACCAATATGGGTCTGTTTTTAAACCGGCGAAAACGTCAGCCATCTGATCTTCCGTTGCATCTTGCGCAGGCGTCCATTATGCAGGCACTAACGCCTCGCGTGCTATGCTGCACAGGACATCTAAAATAAGAATTCGCATGCAAGACTTCGGCATTCTCTCCATCGTTCCGCCTGTCCTGACAATCTTCGTCGCGCTCTACAGCAGAAATGTCATTATCGCCCTGATCGTCGGAATCCTCAGCGGCTCGCTCATTA
This sequence comes from uncultured Woeseiaceae bacterium, assembly GCA_905480255.1. Taxonomy (GTDB): domain Bacteria; phylum Pseudomonadota; class Gammaproteobacteria; order Steroidobacterales; family Woeseiaceae; genus SZUA-117. The sequence continues at coordinate 1,502 of CAJQPR010000124.1, forward strand.
TAACCGGCTTCAATCCCGTCTATGCATTGTTTGACGCCGTCGAAAACCAGGTGCTGGCCGAGTTCACCAGCGGTACTCAATCCCAGGTACTGATCACGATGATGGTGATCGGCGGGTTCGTGAAACTGCTGGAAGTGTCCGGTGGCGCAAAAGCCTTTGCCCGACGCATGCTCAAAATCGTTTCAACACGATCCAAAGCCCAGTTGCTGGCATGGCTTTCCGGGCTCGGCATATTTTTCACAGACTCGGGCAACAGCCTGATAATTGGCCCGCTCTATCGCTCCGTATTCGACGAGTTCAAGCTGTGCCGCGAAAAACTCGCCTACATTCTCGACACGACATCGTCGCCCATCAGCATCCTGATCCCGTTTATCGGCTGGGGCGCCTACATCATGTCGCTGATTGAAAAGACCTACTCCGAGGTCGGACTTACGGAAAATGCGTTTTCGGTACTGATCAATGTGATTCCCTACCAGTTTTACGCATTTCTGGCCCTGCTGACTGTGCCAATCGTCATTATGACCGGCAAAGACTACGGTCCGATGAAACGTGTTCAGGCTGAGTATCTTGAGGTTGAGAAGTACCGTAGCGCGGGGCGCGGCGACTCCATTGCGGATGACGATGAGGATAAGACGCCAATGGGCATGTTTCTTTATCCGCTAGGGGTCATGTTGCTGCTCGTCACGGTGTTAATCAGCTGGCATGCCACGCATGAGGGCATCACCGGCCCGCACATCCGCTCCACACTGATCATTTCCTACCTGACAGCGTCACTTACCTGCATGGAAATGATGCGCCGCCACCAGGGCCGCGGCTACGTTGAGATGCTTGGCGATTTCATTAAGGGCGCCGAGAGCCTTGTCTATGTATCAATTGTCCTGGTTCTCGCCTGGTCGCTAAGTTCGGTCACCACCGACATTCATACAGCCGATTACCTGGCTTCATTGATCGGCGACACCGTTTCGCCAGTCTACTTCCCGATGCTCGTATTCGTCATGGGCGCGCTGATATCACTGTCCACAGGCTCTTCGTACGGTACCTTCGCAATCCTGATGGCAATTGCCGTACCGGTTGGATTCCAGCTGGATGCGTCCATGTATCTGACGATTGCTGCAGTGTTGAGCGGCGGCCTCTTTGGGGATCATTGCTCACCCATATCGGATACGACCGTTCTCGCCTCCGTCGGCGCAGACTGCCCGCACCTCAACCACGTGACAACCCAGGTTGCCTATGCCGGGCTGACCGGAGCTGTGACGATCATTGCCTACTGGATGGCAGGTGTTTACGAGACACCGTACGTATTGTTGGTGGCAATCGTCATACTATTCTTTAGCATGACGACGGCAATGCGTCTGTTCGGCTCCGAAGCGGTCCCTGACTCTTCCCTCAGTCCTTGAGGAAAAAAGTCACCGTCCTGAACAACTCGGATGCGAGCGGACTTGGATAATTTTTCGAGAAAAACTCTGTAAGTGATTGATAATACCAACGAGTCCCCTCTTTCTTACCGGTGAATCGGGTCCAGACTTCATCCCCAATTTCCCGATAATCACCCATAATGGCCCGTGCGTTGTCGGTCTTATCGGCAAGACTAACCAGGAGCGACTCCGGCCTTTTACCCGGTAAAGCCGCGATGTAAGCCTCTTTCCGCTCACGCCACGGTGGTTTGGGCTCCGCCCAGGAATCCGTGCAGTCCGAGACAATACTCGCCACCCGGTCGCCGAACCGTTCCCGTATCGCTTCCAGTGTAGGCAAACCACCCTGGTCTTCCACTGCGTCATGCAACAGGCCCGCAATTGCCTGATCTTCATCGCCACCGTTCTTGAGTACCAGCGCCGACACCGACAACAAGTGGGACATATATGGAATTGGCGTACCTTTTCTAACCTGCGCCCGGTGGAGTTCGCTCGCGTACAGGAGCGCATCGTCATATCTGTTGGTCAACATGTCACTCTCTCCTGCGATAATTATAGGAATGGCGGTCGAAATGCCTATGCGTAACTGCACGTAGAAAGCGGCAGCTGACTTGTCTGGCCGCTGCTTTTGACCTAGATTGGCTGCTTGCGCCACAAAATAGCCATGAATCAACTACTTTCGCTTATCGCTCTCGTCACGATCGCCGGCGCGGTTTTCGCTGCCGATGACGACGGTGCAATGCCAGACTTCACTCACGCGAAGTTTGTGGAGGGCGACAGGTCGCTAAAGAACCTGATCGAGTTTCCGGATATCGATTTCGACGCGGAAATCACGCTGATGTGCAACGGCATAGCATCAGCAAAAGGCCGACTGCAGAACAGCAAGTGTTCATCACCGGGCGATCCCGACCTCCTGTTCACCATGTCCGTCAGCCGGGTATTCAATACCCTGCGCGTTGTACCCGCTACAGTGAATGGGCGGGAGGAAGAAGTGGACTTCCAGTTCGTCGTCATCTTCAAAAAAGCAGGTGCGGCCGAGTCGATCGACATTCACCTGAATAATCAGAAAAATGTTGATCGACTGGGACTGGACTACATATCTGCGCAAAGATACTCGCCCCACCCTTTACCTAATCGTTGCGCCGGATGGCAGCAGGATGACCTGCTCATTGAAGCCGCAATCGTAGATACCAATGGCCGGCCGCGCGATGTCAACGTGATGTCAGCCAGCGCCGGAATTCCACCCAGCTGCCGCAAAGGACTTATCAATCAACTGGAAGACGCACGCTGGATACCCGCTATGTACCAAGGTCAGTACGTCGAATCCGTATGGATCAATCCGATCGTTCTGACAAAGCAACCTTACAAACGCCAACAGTAGGAAGGCCATGAAATCGAAGGATAGCGTTCTGGGTATGGACCGCGACATTACCCGTCGCGATTTCCTCAATGGGGCCACGGTCGCAGTTGGCAGCACCGTGCTGACGGCACCGCTATCTGTCTTTGGTGACACAGGCCCGCAATCGGCCCAGATGTCATCGGATTATTACCCGCCACTATCTGACGGGCTTCGCGGTAGTCACCCTGGTTCGTTCGAAGCCGCACACCTCATTCGTGACGGCAAGCGCTGGGACAATCCTGAAGACTCTGAAGACATCGGGGAGACTTACGACCTTGTTGTAGTCGGTGGTGGTATCAGCGGCCTGGCTGCAGCGTATTTCTTTCAGAAGGAAGCTGGCCCGGACGCAAGAATTCTTATCGTCGACAATCACGACGACTTCGGCGGCCATGCGAAACGCAACGAGTTTGAGTATGAGGGCCGCACGCTCGTCGACCTCGGAGGCACCGAGTTCATCGAACAGCCCGACGAATACCCTGTTCACGCGCGAGCACTGATCGAAGATCTCGGCATCGATCCCGACCAGTCCGACATTGTTTTTGATCACGATCTCTACCCGTCTTTAAAGCTCCGCGGCGGCATATTTTTTGATAAGGAAACGTTTGCCAAAGATCAACTGGTCGCCGGGCGTGAGGGGCTCGTACCTGGCGACATGCAGACAGCCTACGTCACCTTGCCCGCTGAGCTGGAAAATGGCGTGGCGGATGTCGAGCTGGTTACTGACTTTCTCGACCGGTCACCACTTTCGGACAAAGCTCGAGCCGAAATTCTCGAACTATTTTGCGGCGACATCGATTTCATGGCCGGAAAGTCGATCGATGAAAAGAAAATCCAATTACGCTCCATCAGCTATGTCGATTTCCTGAATGATTTTGTCGCTGCAAGCCAGGAAACGATCGATTTTTTCCTGATGTGGCGCGCCAGCTATATGGGCAATGGCGTGGATCTGACGCCTGCCCTGGACGCTATGCGTTACGGTCTGCCTGGCGCCAGGGGTTTGGGTCTCGTCGACACCCTGCGTTCCATCGGCTACCAGCCGCGTTCTATCAGGGAAGATCTGCACTTCCCGGACGGGAACGCATCAGTTGCCCGCCTGCTCGTGCGTCGGCTGATTCCTGATGCTGCGCCAGGCGATTCGATGCACGACATTATTTCGGCGAAATTCGATTACAGCAAACTGGATCAGGAGGACTCGCCCGTCCGCCTGCGGCTTAATGCTACGGGAGTCCACGTAAAACACATCAACGAATCCACTGTCGAAATGACCTATTTGCAGGACGGCACTGCTAAAAGGGTCCGTGCAAAAAATTGCGTGCTCGCGTGTTACCACGCAATCGTTCCGCATATCTGCCCGGAGCTACCGGAGCCACAAAAAGACGCGCTTGCGAAGACCATTCGTATGCCGCTGGTTTCTGTAAACGTACTCGTCGACAACTGGCAAGCTTTTGAAAAGCTCGGCATCGCCTCAGCCTACTGCCCGGGGAGCTATTTTTGCGATATGCGGCTCACTTACCCCGTCCGGTTTGGCGACTATTCATCGGCCCGCTCGACTGATGAACCCATAACAGTTCACCTCTACCGTATTCCACTCCCCGGCGGTGACGTCGCGGCCAACGAACAGTTTAGGCTTGGGCGCCACGAGTTGCTGGCAACGCCGTTCGAGACCTTCGAAAGAAACATTCGCGAACAACTTGGAAGAATGCTGAAAGATGGTGGTTTCGATCCGGCACGCGATATCAAAGGCATCACGGTAAATCGCTGGCCGCACGGCTACTCCGTCGGTTATGACTACGCAAGCGGCAAAATGAATTACTGGTCCGACGAATGGTCGGACGACAAGAAGCTCTGGTTAGCCGGACGCCAGAGATTTGGCCGCATCGCAGTCGCCAACAGTGATGCCAGAGCCAGCGCAATGACCGAGTCGGCAATCGAGGAGGCTCATCGGGCGACGACAGAATTGCTCAACGAATCGTGAGTACATTCGACGACGTTCATCGCAGATCACTCGAACACCCGGACGAGTTCTGGGCAGATGCTGCAGCCGATATTGACTGGCACAAATCCTGGGACCAGGTTCTCGACGATTCCGATGCACCTTTCTACCGCTGGTTCAGCGGCGGTCAGCTGAACACCTGTTATAACGCGCTGGACCGGCACGTCATTGCCGGCCGTGGCGAGCAAGCGGCCCTGATCTACGACAGCCCGGTCACAGATTCGAAGCGCACGCTGACCTACCAGGAGCTTCTCGACGAGACAGCGCTGTTTGCCGGCGCCCTGGCCGCCAATGGCATCAGCAAAGGCGATCGCGTCATCATCTACATGCCGATGGTGCCGGAGACGATAGTGGCGATCCTTGCCTGTGCCCGAATTGGCGCTGTTCACTCGGTCGTATTTGGCGGATTCGCGGCGAACGAACTCGCCACCCGAATAGACGATGCAAAACCGAAAGCGATCGTCTCAGCCTCCTGTGGCATTGAGCCTGCGCGGGTGGTTGCGTATAAACCGCTGCTCGATCAGGCCATTCTACTGGCCTCTCACTCGCCCGAAACCTGCATCATATTGCAGCGCCGGCAGCTAGAGGCCGAGCTGGTGGCCGGACGTGATGTGGACTGGGCCGATGCCATTGCCGTCGTCAGCCCTCACGATTGCGTAGTGGTTGAGGCAACCGATCCGCTCTACATTCTTTACACGTCTGGTACCACCGGAGAGCCAAAAGGCATCGTGCGTGACAATGGTGGGCATGCCGTTGCGCTTCACTGGACAATGAAAAACATTTATGACATCGAGCCGGGCCAGGTTTACTGGGCTGCTTCAGATGTCGGCTGGATAGTTGGGCACTCCTATATTGTCTATGCACCGCTGCTACATGGAAACACGACAATCGTTTTCGAAGGCAAGCCGGTAGGCACACCCGACGCGGGTGCGTTCTGGCGGGTTGTCGCAGAACACAAAGTTGCCTGTATGTTTACGGCGCCGACAGCAATTCGTGCGATCAAGCAGCAGGACCCCGACGGCCTTCTTATAAAAGACTACGACCTGTCTTCATTGCAGTCTTTCTTCCTCGCCGGCGAGCGCTGCGATCCCGATACTCTGCACTGGATCGAAGAGAAACTTGGCGTACCCGTAATCGATCACTGGTGGCAGACCGAAACTGGCTGGGCGATAGCATCCAACTGCCTTGGCATCGAACAACTAACCGTTAAGGCGGGTTCAGCCGCCCGCGCAGCGCCGGGCTGGGATGTGCATATTCTCGACAATGACGGTAACGATCTGCCCGCGGGAAAGGTCGGCTCGATCGCCTGCCGGCTTCCCCTGCCTCCCGGCACATTGCCGGGATTCTGGCGGGCGGACGAACGGTACAGAAAAGCCTACCTCACTCGCTACCCCGGGTTTTACGAAACCGGGGATGCCGGCTACATCGATGAAGATGGTTATGTTTTTGTCATGTCCCGCACGGACGACATCATCAATGTGGCCGGACATCGCTTGTCGACCGGCGCTATCGAGGAAGTGCTCTCTGCGCACGCTGACGTTGCCGAATGTGCATGCTTCGGCGTGGCAGATTCGCTGAAGGGCCAGCTGCCGATCGGATTGCTGGTCCTGAAAGCCGGCGCTGCCAAAGCACCGGACGATGTTGTTGCCGAAGTCGTTCAGATGGTCCGGGAACGAATTGGTCCCGTCGCCGTATTCAAGAAGGCGGTAGTCGTTGCCAGGCTACCTAAGACCCGATCGGGAAAGATATTACGCGGCACGATGCGTCGAATTGCCGATAACGAAGAATACCGAATGCCTGCCACCATCGAGGACCCGCAGGTATTGGACGAAGTTCGCGAATCGATGCAAAGCATTGGTTACGCGCAACAATCATAAGGTCAAGAATATGTTCCGACTTCAGGAACTGTTGCTCATTCTATTTGGCGTCACCGCCAGCGCCGACCACCATGGCGATGGCCTGGCTAAGTCAGGCTAGGCCAGGACAACAGCATGGATGCTTACGGAATTGCCATTCTCGGCAGCCTGATTGTCTACCTCGTCGTAGGTAACCTGGCCGGCCGTAAGGTCAAACATCTCGACGATTACTTCGTCGCCGGAAGAAACGCGCCAACACTCCTGATCCTCGGAACACTGGTCGCGAGCGTGATCGGCACCAATTCGTTTCTGGGCGATGTCGGCATGGCCTACAGTGGTTACGGAACACCACTGATCTGGTCGGTTCCGATTTGCGTGCTGGGCTACATCTTCGGCGGTTTGTTTTTCGGTCGCTACTTAAGGCGTTCAAAATCTCTGACGGTCGCCGAGTTTTTTGGGGAGCGATTCGCGAGCCGGAGAATTCGTGTGCTGTCCGGCGTGCTTGTGATGTTGGGTCTCGGCGGTTACCTGACGACTGTCACGATGGGCGCCGGCCTGATCCTGCCGAAGATCACGGATCTCAGTTACTTTCAGTCGCTCATTGTCGTCTGGATCGGCTATTCCGCGTTTACTTTTTATGCCGGATCGCAAGGCGTCATCATTACTGACACGATCATGTTCCTGTTTTTCTCGGTTGTTGGCGTAACCGCACTATCTTTTATTCTCGGCAATTCAGGTGGGTGGTTCGACAGCATCGCGGCGCTGGCAACGCTCGAGTCAAGGGAAGGGATCATCAGCGCAGCGAGCTATCTCGGCCCCGGCGCCAACTGGGATTCAACAACGGACATCTGGATATGGACTGTGATTTTCTCGGTGTCCTGGGGAATTGTCTTTGCGATCAGTCCCTGGCAATCCAGTCGATACCTGATGGCCCGTGACGAGCATGTTGTCATGCGCTCCGCATGCATCACGACGGTTGTCCTTTCGGTCCTTTGGCCGATCGTCTATTTCGCCGGCACAGCCATCGCCATATCCAATCCCGAGATTTCGCCACCGGCCGAGGCCATGATCTGGGCCGCACTAAACCTGATGCCAACCGTCGCCGGCGCCCTTCTGTTGGCCGGAATCATCGCAGCGGGCCTCTCGTCAGCTTCGACATTCCTTTCCCTCACCGGTTTCGCGGTGACGAATGACCTGATGACCGGCAAGAATCTTGATGACACCAGGAAATTGTTTCTCACCCGGATCACCATTCTATGCATCGGTATTACAGCCCTGATAATCGCAATGCTTGCGCCGCCAAACGTTTTCTGGATTACAACGTTTGTCGCGCAGGTATTCGCCGCCTGCTGGGGCCCCGTCGCATTCATGTGTGTCTGGAGCAAGTCGATTACGGAAGCTGGCGCGTTCTGGGGAATGCTGGCTGGCTTTTTGAGTTGCGCCATTTTGAAACTGCTCAATGTCCTTGGCATGCTGACGCTGCCTGTCTACCTGGATCCAATTCTTGTCGGTGCTGCAACCTCTCTCGCAACGATACTGGTCGTGTCCCGTGACGGTTCGGTCAGCGAAGCAGAAACCGCATTCTTCGATAAACTACACGTAGCTCCCCCCGAGTTATCGGACGCGAAAGAGGCAGCAGCTACGATGCTCTGGCCGAAGGTTCTGATCGCCTGGGGCGGCCTGTGCGCTGCCGCCCTGGTCTTCTTTTACGCTCGCCCTTACCAGGCGGCTACAGGACAGTTGTCGAATGGTGAATTCATCGTCTGGAGTGGCGAGTTGCTGCTCGCCCTCATTTTCGGCGGGTTATTAAGTTCGGGAGGCCTGGTTGCGCACTGGGCGATCAAGCGATTTTACGCAAGCGGTATTTGATTCCGTGGCACCATCGATAACAAGCCGGGCACCAATGCCTTTGAATTAGCCTCTCCTGAAGTCCTTCATCTGGATCTTCGTCTCATGGCCCGCAAAGGTCTCTCCCGACTGATCCTGCCCTTTCATGTAAGTTCTTTGCCAGCCTTCCTTCTGCGCGTCGGATCCTTCCTTCTTGAGTTCCTCATTGAATGCCATACGGTCATCACGCCAGGCAACATATTGTTGATACAGCTTCGGATCTTCGTTGATGTTTTTGAGCGTCGCGCCAAACTTTCGCGGGTAGTGCCGCGGGTACGGAACCACAGTAGCGACGGGCTCTCCTTCCTCAAACCGAACTTTGTGGCGCTTACGCGTGAACTGCCAATTCATTGTAAATGTGAATGGTGCCCAGTCTGTTTCGATCAGACCTTCGAGCGCTGCAATTCCGTCCTTCGGTTGATTAGCCGGGCCTTTGACCCACAGGTTGTGTGATTTGGTCGTGCGAAACAGGTAGCCCAGAGAAAATGTCAGCACGCCGTGACCGAAATGCGAACCGACGAGGGGATTGGGTTCACCGTCGAACTTGATGCTGATGTCGTCGAGACCTGCCTTGCCGTTCCAGCGAGCCGTGAAAGGTGTTTGGTTCAGGATTTCCCACCCGATCTGGTTCGCGATAGCCAGCGGCAGGCAACGATAGGCAAACCGCTCCGGCAAATCCTCAATCCAGTCCCGAGATCGCTGCGCCGTTCGCAGTGGCATTGGATTTTCGACGACTTCATAGGCCGTGATTTGTAACTTGTCTTTCATAGAAGCTCCGTGTCCGTTTCCACGCACATTTGTCTCAATAGGCCATGCCGGGCAACCACGTAACCAGGGGTTTCCAGATAAATATCAGGGCCAGCCCCAGCAACTGCAGCAGGATGAACGGGAACACGCCCCGATAGATGGTCCGTATGTCAATGTTGTCCGGGGCGACACCTTTCAAATAGAAAATGGCGAAGCCAACCGGCGGTGTCAGGAATGATGTTTGCAAACACACGGCAAACAGAACAGTAAACCAGACCAGGTCAAAGCCGAGACTCTGCACAACTGGCGCGACCAGCGGCAGTATGATCAGCGAGATCTCGATCCAGTCGAGAAAGAAGCCCAACAGAAAAGTCGCGAATAAAATAGTAATGACTATTCCGGTCGGTCCAAAGGGCAACCCGAGAAGTGCGCCTTCAATCAGTTCGTCGCCACCCAATCCCCTCAGCACCAGCGAAAACGCTGTGGCACCGACGAAAATCGCAAATATGAATGCCGTCGTGGTCGTAGTCTGGCCGAGAACATCATTCAGTACTTTGGTATTCAGTTGCTTCCTGAAAAGCGCCAGCAACATGGCCCCGAAAGCACCTACGCCAGCGGCTTCTGTCGGCGTTGCGATGCCGAAAAATATGCTGCCGAGTACCGCGAGTATCAGGGCAAATGGCGCCAGCACCGCTTTGAACACACCCAATACCGCACGCAAGGTCACCGACTCGACATGGTCAGGAACTGGTGCAACTTCACTCTTTAACCTGCTGATTATTAACAGGTAAAGAATATACAAAAAGCCGAGAAGCAGTCCCGGGATCATCGCACCGAGAAAGAGATCGCCTACCGGCATGGCCAGGCGGTCGGCCATCAATACGAGCATGATACTCGGAGGAATCAGGATGCCCAGTGTTCCAACCGCGCAGACAGTGCCTGCTGCCAGGTCCGGACGATAGCCGTGCCTTAACATGACCGGCAGGCCCAGCAACGCAAGTAGTACGACCGACGCGCCAATGATGCCGGTGGTTGCGGCAAGCAGTATTCCAATAATGGTGACAGTAATTGCCAGCCCGCCCCGCACACGGCCGAATACGCGTGTCAGGTTGGTCATCAAATCGCTCGCAATGCCAGAGCGTTCGAGCATCAAGCCCATGAATATGAACATGGGTAGCGCCACGAGAACCCAGTTCTTCATCACGTCCCAGATTCGATTCACGCTCAATGACGCGTAATTCCAGTCCACGCCAATGGCGAATCCAAGATCGACATCCATCACGATAGCAATGGCCGTGAATACGATGGACAAGCCACCCAATACCCAGGCGACAGGAAATCCGGTCAGTATCAAGCCGATAAAGGACACAAACATCAGCAACGAGAGCGCGTCGTTAATCGGCATCTGAGTCCCCGGGGTCGGACCGGTGCGCCGGCATGCCGAAAAGATACGATGTGACTCGCGACAGCCGGCTAATTCCACCCACAATCAACAACAACATGCTGAGTGATAGAAAACTCTTGATCACCCAGCGAAACGGGAGGCCACCCGGCGCGTCCGAGACTTCTGCAATTGCGAATGAATAAGAAACGAAAGGCAGCGAGAAACTCAGCACCGAAATCACGAATGGAAAGAACAACAACAAGAGACCGTATAACTCGACCCACGCCTGCGTCCTGAGACTCATGCGCTCGTGAAAAACATCCACACGAACGTGATCATCACTGTCCATGCAGGTGGCGATACCGACAAGAAAGCCGATGGCGTAAAGATGCCACTGTATCTCTTCAAACTCGATTCGACCCTCGCCGAACAGGTAACGCATTGTTACGTTCAGTACGATCACCGCGATCAAGGCTATCCAGACCCAGGAGACGGTCCGGGAAACCTGTGCGAAAAACCGCCGCGTCACCGCTGACAAGCGGGTATGCGGAAATCTCTCCCGGTGCGGCAGTACCTCGCTCAATTTGGAGGAATCGATACTCACAGCAGTCAGAACGACCTTGGCAGGTAGCCCTTGGTCTTCCAGTAGCGATAGGTTGCGGAAAACTCTCGTTGTGAGCGGAGAATCTCGGCAAAGGGCGCGTCGTTCTCCGCCTCTTCGTCCAGCACTTGCTGCGTCACCGCGCGCAACTCTTCCAGGATCTCAAGCGGCAGCGTCTCCGCGATCACTCCCTGCTCTGCAAACCCTCGAATCACCGCGCCCTGCAGTGATTCTGCCTCGGACATTGTAGCCGTGACCGAGGCACGACATGCAGTTCGCACCATCGCCCGATACTGATCGTTTAACTCATTCCAGACATCCAGGTTGACCTGGAAGTGGGCTGTCGAAAACGGCTGATGCCAGCCCGGAAAATAGTTGTACTTTGCCACGCGGCCAAAGCCGAGAAGCGCATCGACAGCGGGTAAAGAAAACTCGGAAGCATCGATAGCACCTTTCTCCAATGCCTGGAAAATTTCACCGCCGGGAATCATCGTCACCGAAGCACCAAGGCGCTGGAGCACTTTCCCGCCCAGCCCTGCAAAGCGAATCTTCAGCCCAACAAGATCATCGACAGATTCAACAGGTTCGCGAAACCAGCCCGCCGTTTCCGGTCCGGTGATTGAGCAGAGGATCGGCATGACGTTGTGCTCTTCGTAGAGCGACTCACCCAACTCCCGACCACCGCCGTAGTACCACCACGCCGTAAACTCCATCGGTTCCATGCCAAACGGAACTGCCGCAATCAGCGTCGAAGCCGGGACCCGTCCCTGGTCATATCCAATCCACTGGAATCCCGCCTGAACCTTTCGTTCCTTGACGCTTTCCGTAATCTCAAATGCCGGCACGACCTCTCCGGGATCGAAGAGCTGCATTTGAAATGCGCCGCCACTCATATCACTCAGGTCACGGGCAACGTTTGCCGTTGCGCGCCCGATGACCGGCATGTTCGACGTGAATGACGAAGTAACACGCCAGCGGACAGGCGCAAGACCGCCACCCGAATCTGCTACGGCTGCCCCCCTTTCCAACCCACCGGGTGGCCGCACTGCCAGTGAGCCAACAAAACCAACAAATAGCGCAGTTACTACTGCTACCAACAATGCGCGCGGAGATATATTGATGTTATTCGCCATCAGGAATCAGGGCAGGAACGCATATCCATCTGCCTGCAGCGTTACGAGCATGGTCATTGCTGACAAGCCGACTTTGACCGGCTCCACGAGCACACTCTTGTCCAGTCCGCGAAAGCCCAATGACTGGCCACAGGCATAAAATTTCACGCCTGCATCTGCCAGGTCCTGCAGGAGCTCAAGGTTCGGGTTGTCGACTTTGTTGTAGGCCTGATATGCCTCATCGTTCAGGGCAGCCATCAATGCCTGACCATGCAAGACCACTGCGACATCAATATCCTCTAACGGCACACCATTCTTGCCATGCATATTCATAAACCGGGCAACGACCGTCAGCTCGCGATTCAATGAACTCTTTTCGCCCGGATATTCGGTCGCTTCAAAGACGACACGGTACTTATGCCCTTCTCTCAACGGAACGTCGCGATCCTTTACTTCAAATGCAGGACCACCAGCGTTGACGTACGGGCCGGTAGAAGGTTCCTGCGGCCAGGCTGAAAATGAAATACAGACGAAAAGCGCCACAAAGATTGTGCGAACCAACATAGTTACTCCATTAATGTAACGACAAAGAATGGTCAGACATCACTTTAATAGTCTGACCCGGGATAAAAAGCGTATGCAAGCAGCGTCCACTGCGACAGCGTTCCAATGACGCCAATCTGATCAGTCAGGCCATGTGGCTCACCGACAACAAGCAGCAAAATCTGAACGGGTATGAACACCAGGCAAATCTGCACCAGGCGTTTCCGAAGACCGGCGACTGGCGCGGGTGGCGCTGAACGCAATCCGACAACACTCATCCACCAGGCGATAGCAACCAGGAACATGACGAACTGCAGTCCGTAAAATGGTATTGAGATATCGACATTCACACCGAGTGTGTCGCCCTGAAAGATTATCGGCACGCCGCGCAGGAACTGAAACATTGCGTCCGCCGCGAGAACTCCAAGGAATACGGTCAATGCCGGGCCGGCTACTGTGAACCTGTATCGCCTCATCTGCCAGAGCAGGAATATACCAATCGCAAGCAGCACATAGATGAGCAGGAAATCCGCACGTTCAAACCCGGACGAATAGAATGTCCAGTTGAAGTACTGGTTACCCCAGCGATAGCTGTCACCCTCGAGCGTGAGGCGAAAAAAGACCAGCCAGGGAATCAGAGTCTTGAACGACACCCAGATCCACAACAGCGTAAAAAGACGCTGGTCCCATGACTTTCGCGGTCCATCCAAGGGGAATCTCTCCTTCTTTTGCGTGATTCTACATGGGCTCCGGCAAGTTCAGCTAAGATTCCTGCAGTAATTTAGACTGCACCGTGGTCAGAAACGCCATATTCAGGTTTAACCGGGGAGTTCAAATGAAAACGGCCAGCATTATATTGACGACTATGATTCTCGCAGCTGCTATTCCTGCCCGTGCCGACGAACCTGAAATTCCCATACACAATGAAGACGCCTGCATGGAGGGTCCGCTCGCTCAGTTCGGACGTTATATCGGGAACTGGGATATTGCCGATTCTCAATTGAGCCAGGACGGAACCGAATGGTCGGATGGCGAAGGCGCACAGTGGAATTTTGTCTGCATTGGCAACGGCACGGCAGTTCAGGATTTCTGGATGCCCGCCAACGGCGCGGTTGGCACGAACCTCCGGATTTACAACGAGGTGACCGGAAACTGGGATATCGCGTGGGCTATCAATGGCCTCCCCGGCTTCGCCTACATCCAGGCCCGGGAAAACAAAGACGGCAACGTCGTCATGCACTATAAAACGCCGGTTCCAAACCCGTTACGCCGCATCACCTTCTTCCCACCCGACGACACTGGCTGGGACTGGACAATGGAACTTTCAACAGACGATGGCGAGTCCTGGTTCGCGGCGTATCGGATCAGGGCGACGCGCAGTAAATAACAAGTGAAGGGGCCGACAGCGGATGCTGGCGGCCCTGTGCGTTCATGCCATATCAAACAGTAAAAATTCGGCTTCCTCGAGCGCTGTCATTTCGAGTTCACATGCTGTGCTGACTGATGCGCCGTCGCCCGCATCGAGCTTCTCTGAGTTAAGCGCGACCTGTCCTCGAATCACCTGCACCCATGCGCCACGACCGTCGCGGAGTTGGTGTGTTACCGAAGCGCCTGTGTCTAGAACACTCGCGAAGACATCCGCATCCTGATTGATTTGCAGAGAGCCGTCGCGCGCATCACGAGAAACAATTAGCCGCAGCTGATTTTTCTTGTCCGCTTCGGAAAACGTTTTATCCTCGTAACCCGGCGCCAATCCCGACTCTTCCGGCAACAGCCAGATCTGCAACAAGTGAGTTTGCACTTCAGCTGAGTGATTAAATTCGCTATGCATCACGCCGGTGCCTGCAGTCATGCGCTGAACATCGCCGCGACGGATTACAGAACCATTACCCATGCTGTCCTTGTGCTCAAGCGCACCCTCAATGATGTAGGTCACAATCTCCATGTCTTTGTGGCCGTGCGTACCAAACCCCTGTGAAGGTTCGATCCGGTCTTCATTGATGACTCGTAATGGTCCAAATCCCATGTGATCCGGATCGTAGTAGTTACCAAAGGAGAAACTGTGTTTCGCGTTCAGCCAACCCATGTTGACTGCGCCGCGGTCGTTCGATCTTCTTACTGCGATCATTGGATTTTGCTCCTCTTGTACTAGGCCGCCAGGTGAGATGACCTGACCGGTTGTGATGTGTAAACGGAATTGGCAATTTGGGCTCGTGCCGCACTGACGGACTCCTCACCACGGATGTTCTGCTGGTCGGCGACAATTACTTCAATGTCGGTGATGCCAACAAACTTCAACGCCTGTCGCATGTAGGGCGTTGCGAAGTCCACTGGACTATCGACACCGACACCACCACTGGCAACGACGATAAACGCTTTCTTTTCCCGCAACAGTCCTACCGGCCCATTTTCGGTGTAAGCAAAGGTCAGTCGCGCCCGTGCAATCATGTCCACCCAGGCTTTCAGAGCTGCCGGTACGCCAAAATTGTAGATTGGGACGCCAATAACCAGCACCTCTGCTTCCTTGAGTTCCGCAACCAGCAAGTCCGAAAAACTCAGTACCTTGCTTTGGCTGTCGCTTCGATTCTCCTCAGGCGTGAAATTCGCCTCAATCCAGGCCTGGTCGACGTGCGGAATCGATTCGGCAAGATCGCGTTTCACAAGCTGGACCTGACCGTATCGATCCGCCAGGGCCGCAACAAGCTCATCCGTCAATGCCCGTGATGATGACCCGTGTTGTCGACCACTCGAGTCTATTCTCAATATTTTCAATGCCTTACCCATTACCTGTCTCCTGGTCCAGCCCGGGCTTCCGGGTTACCGCTTTAAGTTGCAAGCATTGTGGGTGTTGTCATCAAGCGAATAAACAGTATTATTTCAATAACTTTGTTGCGTTAATTACAACAATATGAATAAATTCGAAGACCTTGTCACCTTTAATGCCGTCGTCGAAACCGGCAGTTTCACGGCCGCTGCCGAGCGCCTCGAAGCCAACAAGTCTGCAGTCAGCCGCCGAATATCCGCGCTGGAGGCAGAGCTCGGGGTCCAGCTCCTGCGGCGGACAACCAGATCCCTGAACCTGACCGATACCGGCCGATCCTTTTACGAACGGTCAGCCAGAATCATTTCCGATCTGGAAGAAGCAGAGTCCGCGGTATCACAACAGCATGGCGCATTACGCGGCCGACTGAGGGTCGCCCTGCCGCTCTCGTTTGGTATCCGGCATATGTGCACACCGATCGATGAATTCAGTAATCAGCATCCTGACGTACACTTTGACCTGGACCTGAGCGACCGTTGGGTCGATCTGCTGCAGGAAGGGATCGACGTCGCAATCCGGATTGGCCAGCTGCGAGACTCGACACTAATCGCCAGGCGACTGTTCAAATCTCACTTTGTGATCTGTGCCAGCGAAGCCTACCTTGCAAAACACGGTACTCCACAATCGCCAGGCGACCTCGCAGACCACGTATGCCTTGCTTACAGCAACCTGGCCGAACCAGACCACTGGACCTGGTACGACCACCAAAAGCAAAAACAAACAGTGAAAGTGCCCATTGGTATGTCCGCAAATAACGGCGACATGCTGATCAATGCGGCAGCTGATGATCTGGGTATCGTCATGCAACCCACTTTTATCGCACACGGACACATCAAAAGCGGCGTATTGGTGCC
>CAJQPR010000125.1 GCA_905480255.1 uncultured Woeseiaceae bacterium
GCATGCACGATCTCGTGACCGAGTACAGCGGCGAGCTCGGCTTCGGAGTTCATTTCCGTCAGGAGGCCACGATTGATCGCGATCTTGCCGCCGGGAAGCGCCCAGGCGTTGGGCACCGAGCTGTTCAGGACGACGAATTCATAGGGCAACTGACGATCACTGACGGCGGCCAGTTTTCCGCCCACCACCTGGACGTAGGCTGTCAGTTCCGGGTCAACGTCATACTGGCCTCCCCCGGATTGCTGCATGTAGGCGTAATTCTCGGTGCCGAGCTGAATTTCCTGCGCTTCGCTGACCAGCGAGAACTCAGTTTTTCCAGTAACGGGATTGACGGCACAGCCGGTCAGGCTGAGCAGCAAGAGCAGCAGATATATGGGATTTTTGGGCACTCTTCTGTTTCTCCAAATCGGATTTATCGGACCGACCGATAAACATTTGCAAACCATCCGATTCATCAACGAGTATACAACCTTCGGTCCCTGGTCAGGCCAGCACCGATTCACTAAAGACGTATCCGGAAGACACCAAAAGGAAGCACCATGGGTTTACTCGATTTTGCAAAAGATGTCGGCAGGCAACTGTTCGACACTGACGCCGAAGCAGCGGACAACATCAAGCAGCATCTTGAAATCAAGATGACCGGAATTAAAAACATAGAAGTTCAGTTCGACGAAGGCGTTGCGACCGTTTGCGGCGACTGTGACAACGAGAAAATTCGCGAGCAGGCAATTCTTATTGCGGGCAACGTGAAGGGCGTGGAAAAGGTCGTTGCGGACGACCTGCGCGCGCCGGAACCGCCACCGGAAGCGGTATCGAAAGACGAATTTTACGAAATTGTCAGCGGCGATACACTCGGTGCAATCGCCAAGAAGTTTTATGGCAAGGCATCCGCTTACACCCGCATTTTCGAAGCCAATCGCGAAATTATTTCTGACCCGAACAAGATATATCCCGGCCAGAAAATCCGTATTCCCCTCGACTAACCCCGGACTCAAATTATGAATTTTATGGACCTGCTTGCCGAAAGCGGCGGCGAAAACAGTATTGGCGCCCTTTCGAAAAAACTTGGACTTGACGGCGCTGATGCCGGAAAACTGGTTGAAGCGGTAGCGCCCGCGCTGATGCGCGGCCTGCAGAAACAGACAGAAAGCCCGGACGCAATGGCCGGCCTGACAAAAGCATTATCAGACGGTGGTCACCAGCGATATCTGGACGACCCGAACCTGGTCGGCGACGATGCTGCTCTTGCCGATGGCAACAAGATTCTTGGCCACCTGTTTGGCAGCAAGGATGTCAGCCGTAATGTAGCCGCGCAGGCATCGCAAAACACCGGAATCGATGCGACGCTCATCAAACAGGCGCTACCGATTCTCGCGGGACTGGCTATGGGTGCGCTGAGCAAGAAAGGCCAGTCAGTATCGGGCGAGCCCGACGCGGGAATGCTGGGTGGATTGCTCGGCGGCCTGATGGACGGCGGCAATGACGGCCTTGATATGGATGATCTGCTCGGATTTGCGAAAAAACTTTTCTGACTAATTGGTGGACCTGGCTATACGCAACATGATCGCACCCAGGATGATCCACGCGAATACAATCAGCCACTCGTAAGGCCACACCAAAGCCGCCGGGCTGCCCGGAAAATAGAGCATGGCGATGCTAATCGACAGAACAAGCGCGATCCAGCCCACGGCGACTCCGTTTCTTACAACGTAGGGTCGTTGCATATCCGGCTCGCGTTTTCTCAAGACCAGGAAAGACCAGGCAACAAAGGCATACGCAACAACAATTCCCAGGCCGCCGGCATCAACCAGCCATACCAGCGCCGGCCGGCCAAAAAATGGCGCGATGACGGACAACGCCCCGATCAGCAGCAAGGCTCTGTATGGCGTGTTGAATCGCGGATGCAACTTGCTGAGTCCCCTCGGTAGCTGACCCGCACGGGCCAGCGCATAAATCGCCCGACTGCCCCCGATCAGGAACGCATTCCAGCTCGTCAGAATGCCACCAATGCCGGCGACAACCAGCAACTGGCCGGCCCATTCACCCCCCATCAATGCCGTGGTCGCATCGGCAGTGGGAAGTCCGGACGCCTGGCGATCCGCGAGAGGCAGTCCAACCGAGACGGCCCAGATCATTGCCACGTACCAGACGACGGCCATGGCAATCGAGATCATCAGCAGCTTGCCGATCCCCGCAAACGGTATGTCGATTTCTTCGGCCGACTGTGGAATGACGTCGAAACCAACAAACATGAACGGAACCATGATTACGACACCCAGCAAACCCTTTGCGCCGTTATCGAAAAGCGGCTGCATATTTGCGCTATCACCTTCGGTGATGCCGCCGCCCACAAGCATCAGTCCGACTGCGAGAACAAGCGTCGTCGCCAGGACCTGCAGTTGTGCGGCCAGGCTGATACCAATGATATTTATCAGCGTAACGACGATGGCGGCAACGACGCCGACAAGCACCCAGGTGAAATTCACATCCCAGCCGGCCACCGTCCACAGGTAACCCCGACTGAACCCGGGGAACAAATAGTCGGCAACAGTCGGCAGGGCAACGGCCTCGAACGCAACCACTGACACATAACCAAGCAGGATCGCCCAGGTACAGATAAAAGACGCGGTGGCGCCAAGCGCGCGATGAGAATAGACATGCTCACCGCCAGCCTGCGGCATGGCCGAGGCGAGCTCGGCGTAGGTGAAGCCTACAAAGATCACGACGACGCCGCCAAACAGAAAAGCCAGCATCGCACCGGCGCTGCCGGCGCCCTCGATCCAGTTGCCGGTTAGCGCTACCCAGCTCCAGCCAATCATCGCTCCGAACGACAACGCCAGAACTTCCTTGCGCCGAATCACGCGGATGAATTGACCGTCAGACATCAGGGGTCCGGCTGTTCGTCTTCAACGGTGAGCGGATTGTAATAGTCCCGTTCAGTAACGCCTGCTTTGCGCATTGCGATCCCCGTCAGGCATTCCTGAACCAGCGTTCCGGAGTTCATCACGGTGGTGTAGCCCGGATCAACCAGGGGATTCAGCTCCACCAGGTCAAAACCAACAAGCTTGTTCTCC
>CAJQPR010000126.1 GCA_905480255.1 uncultured Woeseiaceae bacterium
AACGTGATAGCGCGACAGGTCGGATCCCGCCAGGCGTGACGTCCTGATAGCCGTAACCGGATAGTCGAACTGTTGTTCGATGACGAAACGTGTATTGCCGGCTACATACGAGCGAGTCGGCGTGTCCCATGCGATCGCAACCTTGGGGGTGCTGAAGCGAACAACATTGCCACTGCCAAAATTGGGGCCATCTGTCACCCAGCTGTCGTCGACTGCAACCACGTTCGCCCCGGTCGACGCCGCCAGCTCCATGACGACTGGCGCCAGGTCTGCGGGATTGTCTGCTGCATCGACGATCAGTGTTCCCGCGGGATAGCGAATTCCTTGGTGTGTAAACGCGAGATCATTGCTCTTGACCTTGAGCCCGCGGTTCATTGCGTTGGTGAGAAAACGCACCGAACCTGCCGTGCCCCAGGGCACCAGGTATCCAACGGACCCCGATTCACCGCTCACATCGCCAGGCTGAATGAGTTCAGGGCCCGCTGCGGTCATAGACGGCGAAACGGTCCGGCCACATGCGTCCGCTCGAATGTTCATCATCAGCGGCATCGACCATGCCGTCACGTCATAAATCTGGTCGCGAACGTTTCTTGCCCGTCGAGCCTCCTGCTCCTCAAGAAACCCTTCCTCCAGCGGTACATCACGGTCGAGTAATGTCCGTATCAGGCGTTTCGACGGCTGTGCGGTACTGATGATGTAGCTTCCGGCAGCGTAGTCGTTTCCGCAAGCGCTGAATGATTCGGTAGAAACATCGACTTCCACACCTTGCTGCACAAGCAGGCCGGCAAGTTTATCGGCCGCCGAGTAATCCGATTGCACCGGGATTATGTATGCGCGAACGTCTTCGCTCTGGCCTTCATCGATTGCGCTGACCTGGTAGTCATAAAAATCGGTTAGAAACTTCTCCCGGTTCACCTGCACAGTTTCGGCTGTACCCAATGACGTCACGAAATGATTACGAACTGTGTACGCGTAAGGTACTTCGTTGCCGTCATACTGGCGAAAAACGAGACCCCTGGATGACGCCTGCTCATATGTCATCGCGATACTGCCAAAATAGGACGGCCAGCTGGCGCCATAGCCCGGATAGAACGCGTCATAGACCTCCCGCGTGAAGTAGTCGATGCCGAAGCGATCGAACCAGCCCGCGTTTGTTCGGCCGAACAGTTGCAGGCTGTTGCGTTGGTCCTCGGCAAGGTGCGGATTGAAGGGATCAGCTTCAGGGGCAAAATAGTACGTACCGTCCGAGCCCATCTCATGCGCATCGACGAATGCGACCGGGTACCAGTCCTGGATAATTCGAATGCGACCCTGGGTCTCCGGCTGAGTCAGGATGAACCAGTCCCGATTGAGGTCGAACAGGTAGTGATTGGTTCGGCCCCCGGGCCACGGCTCATCATGCTCCGCCGAAATTCGATCCGCGTCAGGCACCACACCGCGCGACATTTTGAAGTGCTGGATGAATCGGTCGCGGCCATCCGGGTTCTGCATTGGATCTATGACAACGACCGTGTCGCGCATAATACCGGCGGCACGTTCGTCGCCGCGGGAAGCCAGCAAATGGTACGCAGTCAGCATCGACGCATCGGTCGACGATATCTCGTTGCCGTGAACTCCATATGACAACCAGGTAACAGCCGGCTGATTGGCTATGATTTCCTCCGCCTCGGCGCGAGTCGTTACTCGCGGATCCGCCAGACGCTGCATTCCTGCCTTCACGGCATCGATGCGAGCCATGTTATCCGCGGAAGTGACGATCGCGTAGATGAGCTCCCTGCCCTCCCAACTCCTGGCGTAGCGATGAACCGATATCCGATCCGGTGCCGCCACAGCGAGCGCCTCGAAATATCGGATCGCATCGCGGTGCCACGTAATTTGCTCCCCAGGCTGGTAGCCAAGTACCTCTTCAATGGTCGGCACCGACGGGTCATAGTCGGCTTCTGGCCAGAAGACAAAGTCTTCCTGAGCATTCGTGGCAGATGACAGAGATAGCGCCAGGAAGGCAAATGCCGCGCCGGCGCGTCGCAGAAAGGAAGTCATATTATTCCCCTAGTTTAATTATCAATCTTGCCAGGACGAATTTTCCTGTCCCAGTCAAGCGCATTGTATTTCTCGAGGACTTTGACCACTTCTTCGATTGAAATGGCCTCTGACACACCTCGGCTACTCTCAATTGTCGTCGCTTTGAACAGTGCGTTGTAAATCGACTCCTGAGTCGCTTCTACGGTGGCAGTAAACAACGGCGTCATCGACGAATTGACCAATGACGGTGTCATGACGGCATCTCTGCTAACTCGCGGCCGTCGAACATCGGGATGCGCTGAAAACGCAATCACATAGTCACCAGACCCATTGGATACAAATGACCCGGTGCGACCAATACCAATCATCGCGCGCTTGGCGAGCCGTTCCAGACTTACCGCATTCAAGGGTGCGTCAGTCGCGACGACAACCATTATTGATCCATCGTCAGGATCTGTTGGAAGTTCATCCGGCGCCAGTTCGTTCTTGTAGTAGTACTCGTTCAGCTCCCGACCCACCGGAGCGCCATTAATCTGCAGATTCCCACCGAAATTCGTCTGCACAAGGACGCCAACCGTGTAACCGCCCAATGAATCAGGTAAAACTCGAGAACTTGTGCCAATGCCACCTTTCCAGTAGAACGCCTTGGTCCCGGTGCCGGCGCCCACGCTACCCTCCTCGACGGGCCCCGATCGTGCAATATCCAGCGCATTGAATACCTCATTCCGTTGAATGGGATCAGCCCACATATTGTTGACACCACCGTCATTCGTTTCACCGACAATCGGGTTTACGGTGTGCTCACCCATCCCGGGTTGCTCGTAGACCCATTCCTTAAGTGCATTGGCTGCGCTCCAAACGCAAAGCGTGCAGGTAAGAAGAATTGGCGTTTCAATTTCACCGAATTCCCTGACTTGCGTTTCACCGATCACCTTGCCGTAGCCGTTTCCAACATGAAACCATGCCGGTACGGGATGTGAATACAAGTTTCCTGGCGCGGGAATGATCGCGGTTACTCCGCTCCGGATATCGTCTCCTTCTATCACCGTGGTGTGTCCCACTCTGACACCGGCAACATCAGTAATTGCATTGAACGGTCCGGTCGACAGCGTTCCGACCACGACACCAATGTCACGGGCGCGTGGTCGATCCGCTGCATAGGAAGGCGTCTGGAGAGTTAGGCTAATCAGGGCAAACAGGGCCGCGAAACCACGAGAATGTATCGTCAATTCCTTTTTTCTCACTCTAGTTGATTCTAAGGATTACTTTGCGGTGGCAAATTCTTGTCCCAGTCCAGAACTCGATATTTCTGCAGAATTTCTTTGACCGGTTCGACGGGGATAGCAGTAAGGCGCCCCCTCGAACTCTCAACAGTCGTTGCTTTCAGCAAGGCGTTGTAGACAGATTCTTCCGTAGCTTCTATTGCTGCCGTGAAAAGTGGATCCATTGAAGCATTGAGCAATTCCGGCGTCATGAGTGGCTCATTGCTTTCTCTCTTCCGCCTCACATCAGGATGGGTTGAAAAAGCGATTACGTAGTCCCCGGAACCGTTCTCGGCAACTGCGCCTGTGCGCGCTATTCCCATCATAGCTCGCATAGCCAGTCGATCGAGCGTTCGCGTATCAAGCGGCGCATCGGTTGCAATGACCATCATAATCGAGCCATCACGTTTCGTTGCTGCACTGGGTGAGCTTGCTTCAAACACATCTTTGTAAGCAAAGCTGTTAAGTTCCCTGCCTACCGGAGCTCCGTTCATCGTCAGCGTCGCGCCTGCAAGCAAATTGCTTTGCACAAGCACGCCAACTGAATAACCGCCAAGTGCGGCCGGCAGTACCCTGGAACTGGTGCCAATGCCTCCTTTCCAGTGATAGGTTTGCGAACCGGTGCCGCCACCAACCGAACCTTCTTCAACGGGTCCCGACGACGCATTTTCAAGGGCGGCGAAAACATGCTCCTGCCGAACCGGTTGTGCCCACATGTTGTTAACCACGGAATCGTTGATCTCCCCAACAATCGGGTTGATCGTGTGCTCGCCCATGCCCGGTTGGCGGTAGTTCCACTCCCTGAGCGCGTCAGCTGCCTTCCACACGCACAACGTGCATGTCAGCAGAATTGGCGTTTCGAGTTCGCCAAACTCATGAACCTGGCTAACGCCAATAAGCTTGCCGTAGCCGTTTCCGATATGAATTCGCGCCGGTACCGGGTGCGTGTAGAGGTTTCCCGGGGCAGGAATAATCGCAGTAACACCAGTACGAATATCCTCGCCCTCAATTATCGTCGAGTGCCCAACCTTCACGCCCGCGACGTCAGTGATTGCGTTGTGTTCTCCGGCCGGAAAAACGCCGACGACAAGCCCAATATCACGTGCTCTTGGCCGCTCATTATCCGCAGCCGCAGCGGCCCCGGAAATAAAAAGGAAAATAACAAGTAGTCTCGTGGATAGTGACATCGGCTGGCTCCCCTTACCTTCCAAACCCTATTGAGGTTTGTCCTCCTTGGCAAGACAACTAGTTGAATACGTCAAATATACGGCTGTATTTGATAATTAATTCCTTGCCACGCGGCGGCGCGCCAATTCCCCGCTCGTCAATCTCGTTATATACAAGGTACAACCCTGCATTTGCGGACTGCAACCAGGAGAATCGGAAGTTAGTCGATATTCGGTCAGACTGCTCATTGTATTGAGCCAGAATCTGGATAAGCATTTTGGGCGTAAAGGAATAAGACAACCTGATTCGTGCCAGGTTGGCGGTAAACTCGCCGTTGGGGACCGGCAAGTCGAAGTCATTATAGATAAAGGCAAACTCGGAACTGAATTTCTCACCAATGCGGTATCGCATTGTCGGCGTCAACGAGAGGCGGTCGCCACCAAATCGGCCACCGGCTACAAATCGCATACTGAAATTCAGCGGCGCAGACTGGTCGCCCATATAGACAAGCTGAAGCTCACCTTCGTCATAGGTGCCGGGCTGGACAAAAACGCCGTCGACGATCTCGAAGGGATCTTTTACGCCTTCGCGTGTGACGTTATATCCGGTATGGATCTCAGTGCCAGACTGGAACTCCCAGTGGCTATCGAAATGAAGAAAACCAGTTTCCTGGAAATCATTGGAGTCCCAATAACCCCGATACGATACATGTGGCCGAATTTCGAACAGGTTCCAAAGGTTCTCCGGACGAATTCGCCTCAGGACACTGGCATCGAACTTACGATAATCGGACCGAGCCAGGAAGCCAACTTCGGGGTTGAAGTTCTGCCCAACCTCGGTGAAACCAAGACCGAGAGACCAGTCTGCATTGTTGTAATCTCCGCGTAGCGAGTACGCGTGATCGTCACCTGACAATCCAGGCGTTTCTGTCTTGGCAGCCCAGGCCTGCAATAGTCCATTGGTCCCGAGTCCGAGGCGACCATCCACGGCGTAGGTCTGATTCTCGTCATCCCCACCGTTGCCCAGCAAACTGCCGTCACCATTCCGATCAACATACAGGAAGCCGATGGATGACCGATTCGCGAGTTCCTGGTTAATCCTGGCAACCGTGTAGTTGTTTGCAGATGTCAGCCCTTCAACCGATTCGGAACCCATGTACAGAAGCCCAACGTTGGTGGTAGCACCAACTTTTCCTGACAACCTGGCGCCACCCTCAATGGGCACCGGCGTTCCATCCGCAATACCTATCTGGCGGCTGAAAAATAATTCAACCTCGCGCGCATTGCCTACGGTGAATTGACCGGCATTCTCGAGAAAGAATGGTCGCTTCTCAGGGAAGAAGAGATTGAAGCGGTCCAGATTGACCTGCTGTTCGTCTACTTCAACCTGGGCAAAATCAGTGTTGTAGGTAGCATCCAGCGTCAGGCTCGGGGTTACTGAATATTTCAGATCAAAACCAAACTCTGCATCATTTTCCCGCTCCGGCAGTTCGCCGCCGTTCCTGGTTTTACCAAGCACATAAGGCGTAATTTGCAGGTTTCTTTGTTTCGGTACGTAAATCCCTTCAATCGTGCCGGCTTCTGAAACACGTAACAGGTCGCGATCCTGAGACATTGGTGACCAGTATGCGATTTCATTATTCCGACGAATACGTCGCTCAAAATTGAATCCCCACGACTGCAACTCATCTGTCCCATAGCGAAGCGATGAGAACGGGATTCTCATCTCCGAACTCCAGCCGATTTCTGATATTTTCGAGACTACAGTCCACGGCGCGTCCCAGTTTCGGTTGAGTCCGTCCTGCGCTCCGACAGTATTCTGGCCAGCGCCTTCTCGTGTGACCTGCCCGTCGAATTCAACACCTACCGGATTGGTTCCGAAAATGTATCCGTTTTGCCGATCGAGCAATCCGTCGATCATCACACGGAAACTGTCGGTGTCATCAAGCGAGGAATCGCGTCGACTATCCGTCGCTATGATGGCATCGGGATCGGTGTCGTATGCGACAACGCCAATGTGCAGCGCGGAATCAGTGACGCCAATATAAACTTCGGTTCGCTGCGTTGCCGGCTGGCCGGAGTTTGGCTGACTCTGTATGAAACCCGTAATGGGAGTAGCGCCTTCCCAAGCGGGATCACCAAGGACGTCGCCATCGAGAACCGGGGCAGCATCAAGAACCGATGCCTGCCCGACGGGTCTCGCAACGCCCTGCGCATAGGCAAATCCCACTCCGATGGTCCAGAAGAAGACACAAAGAGATACTGCCCGCAGTTTCCTGCGCACGAACAATTCTGCCACGAGTCCCCCAAGCGGTAGTTGCGATAGCAACTAAATCATTGATTCAAAGCCTAAAACGGCCTGTGAGTTTAAAGACGTTCAGACAGGAATCAATACGGGCAATTGCGAATCTTCACAAAAATTAACACTCGTTCAGAACTTAAGTTGCGCGCTGTATCCAAACAGGCCTACAGAGCCTCCGGTGTGGATAAAGACGATACTTTTAGCGCCTGCAAAATAACCGGTCGTTATCAGGTCGATCATGCCGGCGAGACCCTTGCCGCTGTATACCGGATCGAACAACAGCCCCTCAAGCCGGGCAAGTAACATGACGGCGTCGTTCATTGATTCGGTCGGCACGCCGTAGCCGTCACCAACGTAATCGCAATTGGCGACAATGTCCTCGCGCTGAACGCAACCCGGCGCGCCGACATAGTCGGCCGTTTCGACAGCAAGCTTCCAGACCTTTTCTTCCTGCGCGTCTTTCGGCGCATTTACACCGATTCCAAGCAGAGGAATATTCGAACTGGTTGCTTTCAGACCGACAATCAATCCTGCCTGCGTTCCGGCGCTGCCGGTGGCGTGGACAACGTGGTCTATGACAAGGCCGTCACGATTTGCCTGTGACATGAATTCGAGTGCGCAGTCGATGTACCCCAGCGCACCAATCACGTTCGAGCCACCGCCGGGCACGATATAGGGCGTTTTGCCCTTGCCACGCAGTTCCTCGGCGAGCGCTTCCATCGCTGCGTTCATATCACTGCCCTTGTCCACTTCACTAATGTTTGCGCCGAATACCCGATCGAGCAATACATTACCGGAGTGCTTGTACGCGTCGTCTGCATCCTCAACCCGTTTTTCGAAGATCAGCTCGCATTCCATGCCTACTTTGCATGCTGCTGCCGCGGTTTGCCGCGCGTGGTTAGACTGCACTGCCCCCTGCGTGATGATGACATCAGCATTTTTCTCGATTGCATCCGCCACCAGGAACTCAAGCTTCCTGGTTTTGTTACCGCCCGTACCGAGTCCGGTGCAGTCGTCTCTTTTGACGTAAATATCCGGCCCGCCCAGGTGCTTGCTAAGCCGCGGCAGATATTCAAGTGGTGTTGGGAGGTGTGCGAGCGAAACGCGTGGAAATCTTGAGAGCAACATATTTAGTTCTTCCTGGTGACTAGCTTTTAATTGGTAATGAGTCCTGACCCATAGCGAGCGAACGCGTTCGTTTGGCCAGGACATTGGTTGATGCGATCACAGGCACGGCAAACCCGTTGCCTTGGAACACGATTGGAATTTCAGTACAACCGGCGATGATGACGTCCGCGCCTCGATCAACGAGTGCCCGGGCGACTGCTTCCATGCCCTTCGCGACCTCGTTTCCCTGGTCGCCCGCCTTGATAGCATGAATGAGGTCCATCAATTGCCGCAACTCTGCTTCAGCCGGAACCAACGGCGCCCGCCCTGACGCGACGACGGCGTCCTGATAAATGTTTGTATCGATACATCCGTCTGTCGCCATGATGCCTACGGTTTTTGCGTCGGCGCACAAGCGCTCGATCTCAGCAACAGACTCATCAATGATACTGATAAATGGAATGTTCGTCGCCTCACGTACGCCGCCGAGAAATACATGCGCCGTATTGCAGACCATCACCAGGAAATCGGCGCCAGCATTCTCCAGCCGCAGGGCCATGGCCGCCAGCCGCGGGGATACGTCGTCTTTGCCGCTGCTAATCGCTGCCTGCCTGTTCGGCACAGTTGGATCCTGGTCCACAATCATGTGCACATGATCCTGGTCACGCCCGGAGTCGGTCATCGCGATGACTTTTGACATGAAGTCAACCGTGGCGTCGGGACCCATTCCACCCATTACCCCCACAGTCCTGCGATTCTGCACGCTCACTTTTCCGGACTCTCCTGAAATATCTGGCCGAGAGAATATCACTCTTTGCCCGACGATCGAGTACCCTTTGTGCATTCGATGGAGGCAAAACTAATGAAGACAAAACTGCTTGGCGCATTGCTGGTTTCGCTATTGCTCCCCGGTCTGGCAAACGCACAGGATTCGGAAATTGATGAACGTTCCTACAATCTCGGTATTCTCGGCGGTTTTTCGGAAGTCGTGCGTCTTGGCGTGAAGACCCTCGCACTAAGCGAGGTAATGTCGCCCGCAGATATGGATGCAATGATGGCTGACGCTGCTGTTATCGCCGAGAGAAATGGCGTCCTGATGTGGCGGGAGACCGATTTCCTGGTAACTGATCTTTATCCGGCGGATGTGGCCGTCGGCAAGCATGTGCTCCTTATATATACAGGCGACACAAAAGACCGCTATCTCAATATCAAGGCAGACAAGGCAGCATTGATCAACGCTGGCGAATATAGGGGCGAAGCGCGGGAGGAAATCGCCCGGCGCTTTGGCCGACTCCTGAGCTATCCGGAGGCGGTAATTGACGAGCTGTTGTCACGGGACAAGTTACTGGAATGAAAAAAGGGCGCTCAATGAGCGCCCCTTCTCAGTGCACGGACTCGCGCGTCATTGCTTGTTATAGGCTATCCCGGCTGCCTGGGCTTTCTCTATTGCTATGACCATTGCCGGCACAACCTGAATGCCCGGCTGCAGGTTAGCGAGCAGTTCCGCAGTGGTGTCAGCGGCTGGACCGAATCCGAGGCGTTCCAGATCCATGCCTAACGCAACAGCAGCGTTGTTGCACAACAAAAACTTGCTGCCCATCTTCTCCTGCATTGCCGATACAGATGCATCCGCAAATGGACCGAGAGTGCCAACCCGCGGTATTTCATCCCCATCCAGCGTTTTGTAAAACAGATTTCTAACCGCCGGCTTACCGGTTTGCGGATCATCCAGAGAATGGTATTCACCAAACCTGTACTTGCTCCACATGTTGTCTTTGAAGGCCATCGTGATGCTCGATGCCGGGCCCATGCTGTAGAGCGTTCCAATTGAATTGATGTCTGAAACGTCTGCACCGTATGCAGCCTGGTACGTCACTACATAGTTGTACATGTGCACAAGCCCCGCCCCTTTTTTGTGGGCCGGAAAATCAAAAATACACCTGTGCTTGCCGTTCATTTCAGCCAACCAGGAATCGTGGTCATTGGTCTCGGCGGCTGCGGCGCTACTCATCTTGGCCAGCGGTAAGGACGCTGCGGTTGCCGCGCCCAGCATTTTTCCGAGGAATTTCCGCCGGGCGTTGGTATCAGTGGGATTCATTTCTGTCTCCTTCCAAAGCGTTAATTATTATTGGTCTAGCAAAAGGTCGACTGCAGCGACTGTTTTTACGGCTACGCCGGTCGAGTGTCAAGAAACGACACGCTGCTACCTCTCCTGGACCCGAATCACGTCGATCGCTGCAAGCGCTCCCAGGTACTCCTCAACCAGATCCAATGGCACCGGACCAAGCTCGGTGACCAACCAGTCGCGAATATCGCTGACGCTGCGCTGGCCGTTTACAAAATTAAGCGCCTCGTAGGTGTACTGCCCGCCGTTGCCTGCGTGACGGCGCAATCTTAGGCCTGCTACTTTCTCTGCGCCCAGTTTGTCGCTCAAATAGGAATAGCCAAATGCGCCCATTGGTCCCTGCACCGCCGGGTTTCTCACATAAACAGTGTTGTTTCTCTGTACTGCCGCGAGTGTCGCCACTTGTGGAACCGCAACAACCTTTTGCAGCGCATCGAGGTAGTCGACTGCTGCTTGGTGATCAAACTCTGTCGTGGTCGCGAAAGACTCGACACTGTGTACTTTGCGCCTCTCCACCGTGAAGTGAATATCCGTTACAGCGATCTGATCCAGTGGTTCGAGGCGCGCGCGACGCTCCATCATGTCGGCCGTTCGGCTCATAGCGTTTCGCTCCAGCATTTTAAGCACAACGGGCACATCACCATCCGACATGTTTGACAGGAACCATGCGCTCACGGCACCAATAAATGCCGCACGTTTGAGTTTTGTGGGATCGATGTTCGCAGCAAGGTCGTAGTTCGTGTGAATGTAGCGATCAGGCCAGTCGTGCAGGTACAGACCGGGAATTGCCCACGTGCCCTCGAAAAAGACGTCGTGGTCGCTGCCCATGTCCAGCCCCTCCATCATAGCCATCAACGGTTCTTTTCCGCCTTCCGGTGCATTCAATGGAAAATCGACAGCTGCACCACTGGCGAAGCCTTCGGTCTGTTCATTCACGAAATGCCCGACCTCGTGGCCGAGATCGCTGATGAACGACGGTATGCTGATCGGGCCTCCCGAAATACGAAACAGGGATTTGGTGACAGGTCCACCACCCACCATATCCATATGAATGTTCGCCTTGATACGCGACGGATCAACATGCTGCGACAAATAGATGATGCTGCCTTCAATCTCGGCGGGCCACAGAAAACGAATGGTTCTTGACGGACGCGGCAAAATTCCGTTCTTCACCAAAGCATTCAATGTCCTCGCAACCTCGAGAATCGACACGCAACCTGATGCGTTGTCGTTCGCGCCGGGACGCGGATGATCCAGGTGGCAGGAGAAGTGAATCTCCTCGTCCGCCTTATCAGTGCCGCGAATCGCAGCAGTCGCAAATTCGTAAATTCCCGTCCTGTGACTTGCATCAACCTTCGCGTGGAACAGAATTTCCTCGCCGCCGTCCATTCGCTGTTGCAGTTTCCTGGCCTCGCCAAGGGAAATCATGAAACCGAAGGTCTTTGTTGTTGGAAAGCTGTCCAGGTGCCCCCAGCGAACCAGCCGATCGTCTTCTTTCCACCAGGCCGATCGCTGATTCGGCGCGTAGGAGATTATTCCCGCAGCGCCCAGCTCACTCACCGCGCGCTCAGCGACGCCTCCCGGCTGACTGGACGTCAGCACCAGCTTGCCCCGGATATCCTTGCCTGCGTAGTCGGAATCCGAAGTTCCCGTGCCGATGTCGACGAGCGTAGTAGTCGCTTCACCGGACAAGCTATCCTGTGCCAGGGACAGCGGTACAGATTTCCAATCGCCCAGTCTGCGAGTGCGAACCGTTTCACCATTGACGTCCGCCAGTTCCCATAATTCCGCGGAACGAACGTCCCAGACTTGACGCGATTTCTGCGTACCGAACATCGTTTTGCCGTCTGCCGGAAACTCCAGCACCTCGACTTCGTCAAGGCCGTACGATTCAAGCATCCGGACAACATGCTGTGTTGCTTCACTAAACTGCGAGCTGGCACGCATTCGATGCTGCAGCGTAATCGTGTCGAGGTTTCTCTTCGCGGCCTCGCCGGAGGTTTCCTCCGCAATCTGCTTCAGCACCTCTTCCGGAACCAGGTCGGTTAGCTCGGCATAGGAATTCGCAGATAGCAGCAGCACTGCAACAGTCAGCGTCGTCTTCATCGTTTGATTCTCTTTATTGAACAGGCGGGACGCGCGGAATCAACAGGAACTCTTTTTGCCGACCATCGATATACCAGGTGTTTTCCCCGTCGAAAAAAGCATCTTCCTCCAACTTTATGCGCACGGCCTTGCCCCACGAGGGCACATCCGTTTCTGCATATAGCTCAATTGAGTGTGCTGTGTTGGGGTACAGCGGGTAATCGCCGCGACCCGGCGTATCGCCCTGGTTATCCCACATACCAATGGTTGGACCAGCCGCATGTCCGTGATAGCCAATCGGATGGGTGTAGATAGACGGTGTGATGCCCTCGCGATTTGCCTGTGCCAACGCGTCCGCAAGAATTTTGTTGCCGCTTTTTCCTGATTCGAACTGGCCGGTCAGTATGTCCTGCAGGCGATTGCCGTTTGCCAGCGCAGCCTTCAGATCGTCGGGTGCATCTGTCTCGCCAGGTTTGAGCACGTACGCATTTTGCTGAGTGTCCGTATTGAGTCGCAGGTACTGTATACCGAAGTCCACATGCAAAAGATCTCCAGGCATGATGACGTCGCTGTCGTAGCGGTGGAGCGCCCAGTCGCCCATCGATTTTTCAGGCGCTTCGGCCCGGTCGATGGAGACGGACGGCTGAAACCATGTCGTCAGCTTGAGCTCGCGAATTCGGTCCCGATACCACCAGACAACATCCTCAGTCGTGGTGACACCAGGCTGTATAACCGCATCTGACAAACCCTCGGCAAGAATCTCGTGGGCTATGCGCACGATCTGTTGATAGACAACTATCTCGTCAGGTGTCCGGGTCTCGAGCCAGCCTACCGCCAGCGGCTCCGAACTAACGACACGTTCGTGAAGCCTTTCGGGTAGCCCACGGTGAAACAATTCGTACTCGGAGTGAGAGATACCGTCTGCCAGCGGGAATGTTTCGGAATAGTTCAGAGCAATCCGCTTCGGATCGCGTTCGTCGATCAGCTTACCTAGATGGGCCCACTGCTCGCCGTCTTCCTCTTTGTTCCAGGCCCCTGCAAAGATTTCGCCCACTGAGTAGCGGGAAACAGAGAGGGTCTCAAGCGGCTGGCCTTCTCCACGGTCGTAGATCAGGAGAATGGTTGTCCGCCTGGCAGCGTGCCATGTCGACGGCAACATGGTCCGAATTACCGGGTCTTCATTGTATTCACGCGACACGATCACCCACATGTCGATGTCAGCCCGGCGCATGAGGTTCGGCAGCACCGTCTCAACACGCGTTGTCATCCACTGGTCGATCACAGCGGCACGGTCGCGCATCGACAACACCTGTGGCTCCGCGTTAGCAGCGATGGAAACAAGTAACAGCACGATTGCCTGGATGGTGTTTCTTATCATTTTGACTCCCCCCTCAGATTTAATCATTGTGCCGCCTGAGGTCCCCGGGGGCAAAGTCCAGGTTTTCTGTAGATTCCGTCGAATGAAAATCCTGACCACAACTGCGGTGCTAATGGGACTGGCTGTCCACGCCATGTCCGCCGAGGTAATAGAGAAAGACGTGTCTGTTTACGGTCAGAACATCCACTCTGCCGCATGGCGATCGCTACGACTGGGTCTGACGGAAACTTAAATAACGACCCGGACGAAAGACCTTAGTCGCCAACAAGGTCTGCATAAACTGCGGCCAGCATTGACGCTGAACCACCAATGCGCCCGCTGCCTGCCCAGCGCTCATCGTATTCTGCAGTCAGCCCTGCCCCCTGGATCTCCTCAAGCGACTTGCCGTCGCGGATTGCGGCCGCGACGCGATCACGAATGATCACAAGCATGTCACGAAACGCTGTGACTTCGCCGACGTTTGAGACGCCGCCATGGCCGGGCACAATTTTTGTGTCTGCGTCCGACGTCGCGATCAACACACCAAGTGCCTCGATTGTGCCCAGGTAGCTGCCACCGTTGTTTACGTCGATATACGGAAAAGTCGTCGTCCGGTAGACGTCGCCTGTATGAATGACGTTCGAACCCTGGAAGTGGATGAACACATCACCGTTGGTATGTGCGTTCGGCACTTTGAACGCACGAACGGCCTCACCGTTGATATGAAATGACACGTCATCACTGAAAGTGATCAGTGGCGGTTCTTCAGCATATTCCGCAGCGAGCATCTGGCTGCGGACATTGTCGTGACCAAAAACAACCGTTCCCATACGTCCGAAATTCTCGTTGCCGCCAGTGTGGTCAGGATGCATATGCGTATTCACCAGGAAACGAATCGGTTCGTCAGATATCAGTCGAATTGCAGCGACGATCCGATCTGTCAGCGGCGCGTACTGATCATCAATGAGGAATACGCCGTCATCACCGACAAACAACCCCATGTTGCCGCCACGACCCTCGATGTAACTGACACCACCCGCAACGGGCGTTATGTTGATCACCACGTCGTCAAAATCCTGCGCGCTGGCTGTACCCATCGCCAGCGGCAGCAGCGCAGCTAATTTAAGACACGATTGAAGGATTGTTCGCATTGTAGTTTCCCCGGAAATTGATTTTATTCTGCTAAATCGATCATCCGAGCCTAGCGCAAACCGCTTGTCTGCACCAATCCGCAGCCGGCTGCGGTATTATTGACCACACAAGCGCCCGGCACAGGGCACCGAAACAACCTAAGGGGAAATCATGAAGCGAATTCTCGCGTTCATCACCATTGCATTAATGTCGACGTTCGGACTGGCCGTCGCACAGGACGAAGCCATTACTGTCGAGGGCCCGCCCCCTGAGCTTTCCGGACTGAAGGCCGAGGCCGCCGAGATGGTCGGCGAAAAGCAAAAGCTGACCCAGGAAATTGTCGACAGCCTCTTCTCGTTTTCCGAGTTGGGTTTCCAGGAATTTGAGACACAACGCTATCTGACCGGGATCCTTGAGGAAAACGGCTTTACGGTGGAGCATGGTGTGTCCGGTATACCGAGTGCCTGGTGGGCTACCTGGGGCAGCGGCAAGCCGGTTATTGCCCTTGGGTCTGATGTTGATGGAATTCCTAAATCATCCCAGATGCCGGGCGTAGCCTATCGGCAACCCATGGTAGAGGGCGCGCCGGGACATGGCGAAGGTCACAACTCCGGCCAGGCCGTAAATATCACTGCGGCAATTGCCGTTAAAGAACTGATGGAACGCGAGAATCTCCCGGGCACAATTGTTCTTTGGCCGGGTATTGCTGAAGAACTGGTGGCAACCAAGGCGTGGTTCGCACGGGACGGGCGCTACGATGACGTGGACGCAGTCCTGTTTACGCACGTGTCGGACTCAATGACGGTCAGCTGGGGCCAGGCTACGGGAACCGGCCTGGTGTCTGTCGAGTACACCTTCGACGGAACCGCGGCGCACGGTGCCGGTGACCCCTGGAAAGGTCGTAGCGCTCTGGATGCGGTTGAGCTCATGAACGTGGCATGGAATTTCCGCCGCGAACATTTGCATCCGTTGCAGCGCTCTCACTACGTCATTGTCGACGGCGGTGACCAGCCCAATGTTGTACCTTCAAAAGCCACGGTTTGGTATTTCATTCGCGAGATCACAGCCGACAACATCCGCGAGAACTTTGCGACGTTGCAGAAAATCGCGGAGGGCGCAGCCATGATGACAGACACAGGCGTAAATCGTCGCATTGTCGGCGCCGCCTATCCAAGGCATTTCAACAAGCCTATTGCAGAAGCTATGTACGACAACATTCGTGCTGTTGGAATGCCCGAGTGGTCCGAGGATGACCAGAATTTCGCACGCGCTTTCCAGGAGTTCATGGAAGCGGACGAGATCACCGGTCTCAAAACCGAGATTGACGATATTGGCGAGCCTCTTGAAGAACCCAAATCCGGCGGATCAGACGACATCGGAGACGTGTCCTGGAATGTGCCAACCGTGACGCTGAGGTTTCCGTCGAATATCGAGGGCCGCACCGGACACCACTGGTCCAGCGCTATCGCAATGGCAACCCCCGTGGCCCACAAGGGCGCGACTGCGGGCGCCAAGGTCGTTGCAGCGACAATGCTCGATCTGATTCAGAGCGAGACACTGGTCGACGATGCGTGGACCTATTTCAAAGAGGAACAGGCAGCGAACGAAACCTATGTCCCGTTTATCAGTGACGATGACGATCCGGCCATTGAAAAGAACCTGGGCATCATGGGTACGTACAAAGACAAGCTCAGCGAGTACTACTACGATCCGTCCGAATACGACACGTACCTGGAGCAACTGGGCATCGACTACCCACAGCTCACCAAGCCTGACGCGGACTAAGAATTTTCAGAGGAACAGACGTGACCAAGAGAACAACATTTGTTGCAACGATTCTGGCCACTTGCTTGCCAATAACCGCATTTGCTGCCGACACCGTCAAAATAGACGTCATCAAAAATCCCTACGGTGGTGGGCGCAACACACCCGAACTTTCCACCAATCCCGACTACATTCATGCGGCCGGACTCGAGCGCCTGATAGAAGGCTGGGGCGGCGAGCTGATTCGTCCCATTCAGGACGTGCGCCTGAAACCCGAACAGGAGCGAAACTATGGCGAATGGAATCGCATGGCGATAGCTAATGCGAACTTTGCCGAAGTAGTGCGGGAAGGTCTGCAGGACGACATGATTACCGTCGGTCTGGAAGCCAACTGCAACGACCTTCTCGGCATGCTTTCCGGTCTTAAATATGACTCGGACGGCAATGCGCGCAAAGTCGGCCTCGTCTTTTACGATTCGCATGGCGACTTCAACGTTCCGGAAACCACGCTGTCGGGAATGCTCGGCGGAATGCCGGTAGCTGTCGCTGCCGGCCACGCACTGCACAACCTGAGGAATACGACAGGATTAGCAGAGCCGCTACCCATGAGTCACATCATGTGGGGTGGCGTCCGCGATCTCGACCCATTGGAGGCCGACCGGTTTCGCGAATATGAAGTTCGCCAGGTGTCGGTTCAGGACATCCGGGAGATAAACGACAACTTCCGCAACCAGTTCAATGCGCTCGCGAACGAAGTGGACGTCGTCTATGTCCACGTTGACATGGACGTACTGGAGCCAAATGAAGTGCCCGGTCACGGATTGGCCGTACCTGATGGTCCGAGCAGCAAGGCGCTGGCCGCGGCAATCGGCGTGATGTTTGAAAATCCGAAAACGGTAGCCCTGGGAATCGCCTCAACACCATCGTTTAATGCGGATCCGGATGGCGTCAGCCGGCAAGCTGCTTTGAATCTTATTGAAGGCGCCATCAAGGGCGCTCAGACCCGCTAAGGACTCCAGGATGAAAAAGCTGTCAGCAATAATGATTCTCCTGCCCGCGGCTTTGTGGGCAGGTGCTGACGCGAACTGGTTACTCGACACATCTGATGGGATTTCGATTTCGCAGGTCGCCGACAATACGATCAAGGATGAGTCTTATACGAAGGATGTCACGCCAAGCATGGCATTGGTTTGCTCAGGTGGCGGTTCCATCATGGCGCAAATCGACTGGAAACGGTTCGTCTCTTCATTCAGTACGGAGGTTGGCTTCAAGGTGGACGGTGGCAAGTTCACCTGGCTGAAGTGGAAAGTCGACCGCTCGGAGAAAGTGACCTTGAGCCCATCCGCTGACGACACGGGAAAACTAATTAATGCACTCGAGATGGGCAACAGTCTGCTCGTAGAAATAACCCCCTATTCACAAAGTCCCGTCGAAGTAAACTTTGACCTTAACGGGTTTACCGAAAAGCTGGATGAATTAAAGGTCGCGTGCAAGTAAGTCGGCTGTCTAGTTTCCAGCGTCTTCTTCAATCCCCAGGCGTTCATGCATGATCGGGCTCGTCGTCGTGTATTGCACATGGACTTTCTTCTCAGGCTCAAGACGTTGTTTGATTGCAAAGGCCGCCAGCGCCGCTTCGTGAAATCCACATAGAATCAGTTTCTTTTTGCCAGGGTAGAAATTGATATCACCGACCGCATAGATACCCGGCTCTGACGTCTCAAACTTCTCTGTATCAACGTTGATCGTTTTGCGATTGATGTCGAGACCCCACTCGGCAATCGGTC
The DNA here is from genome assembly GCA_905480255.1 of uncultured Woeseiaceae bacterium. Classification (GTDB taxonomy): domain Bacteria; phylum Pseudomonadota; class Gammaproteobacteria; order Steroidobacterales; family Woeseiaceae; genus SZUA-117. The sequence continues at coordinate 18,106 of CAJQPR010000126.1, forward strand.
CGAGCTTTGGTGCGAGCCCGAAGAAAACCAACAGCTGGTCGGCCTCGACTTCAACGGCATCACCTTCTTTTGGCTGAATGACAACCGATGTCGCCAGTCCGTTTTCCCCATTGATCGCTGCTGCTTTGGCGCTCAGAATTTCGTCAACAACCCCGTCGGCCACAAGCTGTTTCAGCTTCGACACCGAATCGGGCATTGCACGGTATTCATCGCGTCGGTGAACCAGGGTAATTCGTTCTGCTTTTCCGGCAAGCTCCAACACCCAGTCAAGCGCAGAATCACCGCCGCCAAGGATAACCAGTCTCTTGCCCGCAAACTGTTCCGGATCCCTGACCCGATAGTGCAAACTCTTGTCGGTGAAGTCATCAGCGTTCGGCACGCGAATCGGACGCGGCTGGAATGAACCGACGCCCGCAGCAATTACGATCGCCTTGGCATTGAACTGCTTGCCTGCGCTTGTCTCAACAAAGAAGGTATCGTCACCTTCCCGGCGCACGACCTGCACTTCTTCACCAAGGTGCATGCCACACCCGAATGGCTCGATCTGTTTGAGGAGTGCTTCGGTAAGCTCGTCACCAGTGCATTCAGGAATCGCCGGAATATCGTAAATTGGTTTGTCGGGATACAGCTCCGTACACTGACCGCCAGGCTGCCGGATCGAGTCAATGATCTCCGCTTTAAGGCCAAGAAGACCCAGCTCAAAGACCTGGAACAGTCCACAGGGCCCTGCTCCAACAATGACGACGTCAGTTTTGATCACGGAAGTACTCCCTCGGAATTGCGACACGCATTGTCCTGACTATGCGCCTGATCCGCAATATGTCCCGGGTAAGTGAAAACCGCAGAAATCAGCTGAGGGGGCAGGCTTCAAACTCCGGCAAAGCCTCGGCCCGGGCGGAAAACCGGACCAGGCCGGGAAAGTCAGTTTCGACGATGATCTTAGGAAATTGAAGCTGAATAAAACTCCAGGTTATAGCCGTACTGATATCCGGCTGTGTGACTTCGCCGTCAAACAACCAGTCCGAGCCATCGCCGACCGCTTGCTCAAGAAGGGTCACAGCCTCTCCAAGCTGTTGCTGGACCCGGTCGATCCAGGGTTGATGGCG
>CAJQPR010000127.1 GCA_905480255.1 uncultured Woeseiaceae bacterium
ACACCAAACGGCAGACCGATTGAAATCGTCAACGACTGCAGTGACGCCATGCCACCACCAAGCATCAATGCGATCGCAACCATGCCGGCGAGCAGGCACCAGAATACGCGCTGCGCAACCGGCGAATCCATCTTGCCGCCCGCGGTAATGATATCCATTACAAGTGAACCGGAATCCGCCGAGGTTACAAAGAAGATGGCAATCAGAAATATGCTGATTGTCGAGACGACACCCGTGTACGGCAGTCCCTCGAGCATCTTGAACAAAGCGAGTTCCGGCACTGAATCGGCAACTCCTCGATAGCCGGAAGTGAACAGCTGGTCGAGCGCATTACCGCCGAATGTCGACATCCAGATCAGGCCAATCAAGGTGGGAATAATCAATGCCCACAGGACAAACTCACGGACAGTCCGGCCGTAGCTGACCCGCGCGATAAACATGCCGACGAATGGCGACCATGAAATCCACCACGCCCAGTAGAATATTGTCCAGCCATGCAGGAACGCAGTGTCATCACGACCGACCCAGTTGCTGAGCTTGGGGATAAAGTAGAGGTAGTCGACAAGCGAGGTCCCGATCTGCGTCAGAATCACCAGCGTCGGGCCGGCGATCAGCACGAACAGCCAGAGCAAACCGGCCATGCCCATATTGATTTCGCTCAGGCGTTTTACCCCCTTTTCAAGCCCGGCGACGACAGAGATGAGAGCGATGCCGATAATGACAACAATCAGGATGATCTTGGTGGTATTGCCGGTTGGCACGCCGAAGAGATAGTTCAACCCACCGGCGATCTGCTCAGCGCCGAAACCCAGGGAAACTGCCAGCCCGAACAGGGTTGCCAGCACTGCAACGATGTCGACGAAATGGCCGAACGGCCCCCACACCCTGTTGCCGAGCAACGGGTAGAAGGCCGATCGCAAGGTCAGCGGCATGCCGCGGTTGAAACAGAAAAATGCGAGCGAGAGACCAACGATGGCGTAAATCGCCCAGGCGTGCAGGCCCCAGTGAAATATCGCGGCAGACATGCCTGCGGCGCGCGCGGTATCGGTGTCCGCCGGATCGATCCCGATCGGCGTGTTGAGCGTATGCGTTACGGGCTCCAGCACACCGAAAAACATGAGGCCGATGCCAACACCGGCAGCGAAAAGCATTGCGAGCCATCCCGGGTAACCATAGCGCGGTAAGGCATCCTTGCCGCCCAGGCGAACCCTTCCAAGCCCCGACAGGGCGATAGCCAGGCAGAAAATGACCAGCAGGTTCGCGGCAATCATGAAGAACCAGTCGAATGTCACGGTAATCCATGCGCGCATGTCGGCGAAAACCTGCGCCGCCTGCGCCTGGAAGATCAACGTGCCTGCTACGACGGAAACGGCCAGGATGGCTGACACCAGGAACACCGGGTTGTGAATATCGAGACCCAGCACTTCAACATTGTGCTCGCCGATCTCGTGCCCGATGTCCGCACTTGTGGTTTTTTCTGTACCGTTTTCGGTCAATTTTTTTCCAATTAGTCCCAGCCAGGTCGGCAATCAATCGCTTATCGCGTCAATAACCACTACCGGTTAGATAGCGATGCGTTCGACTGTTTATTTTTATTCTGAATCCACCTTAAAGCATCCAAATAACCCTATCAAACAGGGTTCGAATGATGACCCTAGCAGCAATGGACGCCTGACCTTCTCATTGGTGAGACGGGAATTGTGCATGCGCCGGTTCTCTGTCAGGAAAAACCCTGCGCCTCGCCGATTTTCTTCGCATATTTTGGGCCGAACCATAAAGAAGGCAGCAATATTAACGATACCGGCACGGCAGTGACCACGATGAAAGACTGCAACGCTGAAATGCCTCCCGAACCGATGGAAACAAGAATAATGGCAACCACGCCCATAATGACGCCCCAGAAAATCCGCAATAGCGGTGGCGGATTGTCGGTCCCGGTCATCACCATCGATATTGAATAAGTCATCGAGTCACCAGTCGTGGCCACAAATATCGTCGTCAGCACGAGGAACAGGACCGAGATGAGGAATCCCAGCGGCAACTGCTGTGTGATTGCCAGAAGCGCCGCCGGCATATTGAAGCCTTCGAACGGCGCCGAAATAACACCGGGGTTTTCCAGTTCAAATGCAATACCGGAACCGCCGACGATCGTGATCCAGAACATCGTGACAATTGGCGCAACGACTGAAACAGAAAGGATCATTTCACGAATACGGCGCCCATTCGAAATTCTCGCGATGAACATTGCCATTAATGGTCCGTAACCGAGAAACCAACCCCAGAAAAAGACAGTCCATTGATCCAGCCATGCGACATCTGCCCGAAAGGTTGCCATGGGAAAGAACCTGGAAATGGCCATACCTGTCGATTGAACATAGCCGTCGACAATAAATGCTGTCGGGCCTGCCAACAGGACAAACGCCATCAGAAAGAGTGCGAGGACGACATTGAACGTACTCAACAATTGAATGCCTCGATGAATTCCTGAAACGGTAGATACGGTGTAGACACCAATCAGAAATACAATAATCGTCGACTGTGTAACGAATGAGTCGCTCGTTCCAAAAAGATCGGCCATTCCATAACTGACTTGCAACCCGAGGAATCCGATGGGGCCGACGGTGCCCGCAACCACGGCAAGGACGCAAGCGGCGTCGACCACACTGCCAATCCAGCTAGTGATAGCGCGGTCACCAAATATAGGATAAAGCAGCGTCCTCGGTTTCAGGGGCAGGCCTTTGTCGTAATGAAGGTGCATGAAAATAATCGTTGTCAGGCTGCCAAGAATGGCCCATGACAAAAATCCCCAGTGCATGTACGTCTGCGCCAGCGCGGGGTAGACTGCCTCCGCACTGGCCGCAGGGACGCCGTGCAGTGGAGGCGGCGCTATGAAGTGAGCCATCGGTTCTGCCGCTGCAAAAAAAACACCGCCCCCTGCGAGCAAAGTGCACATGATGATGCTGAACCACTTGAATGTACTTATCTCCGGTGTTTTCACATTGCCAAGAATCGCGCGTCCGCAAGGGGAAAGCGCAACATAAATCCCGAGCATAAAGGTTGCCAGCAGGAGCAATTGCCAATAGGCGCCGAACATTCTCGTTGACCACAAATAGGCAGCGGTAACGGAGCGAGACAAAAGGTCCACGTCAATCATCGCCACCAAGACAAAAACGACCAGTAGCCCACCACTGAATCCGAAGGTTAGCCACGAAATTCCAGAGCCGGCGCTCGCTGATGGGCGCGAGACCTCATTCTGTTGTTCTGTTTTCATCTTTTCCCCTGAATCAGTTCCGGTCATAACCGAAACTGAAAATTATTCCCCTGCTCCTTGACGCGATTTTTCCGTCGCTTCCACAAGGACGCGGTCCGCTATCTCGCAAATAGAAGCGAATTCGCTGTCATCTATTTCGATACCATCCTGCAAACCCTGTTCGTACCGGCTTGCCAGCTCCGTCCCCCCGATCTCAAGCACAACGTTCTTTGCAAGAACCTCGGGGATGGTATCAATCCCGTTACTTTGCAACGGCGAGCAAATCAATGTTGCGACGTTATATTGTTCTTCATCGGACTCACTCAGTTTCGACAGCTGGTATCGCGGAAACTGACTGGCGCTTGAAGTCGTGACGATATGCAGAAGTAAATGTTTTTCGGCCCGCCAATACGCGGTAATCGAACCGTCAGCAAACCTGCACTGCGCGAGCGCAGCCACTAGCGCAATCCGATTGCGGCAATTGGTCAGCTGCAAGGTGTACGAGCCGGCGCTGGCTCTATCACACACGATCTTGTCGATCAGGCTACCGGCCACAGCGAACATTGACTGGTTGTGCATATTCACCACTGATTCTTTTGCATTTGTAGCAATACAATCAATGGGTTGCGACGTTATATGATGCAAGTCCGGCCAGGCATCGAGCAATGACCGAACACCCCGCAGGCCGTGCAACTGCAACCATGTGACATTCTCGGCACTTTCACTGTAGTCACCGCCAAAGTGATTAAGATGCTCGAAAAATCGCTTCAGCACGGCAGTCAGCTCATTCCTCGAAACTCTAATGATGCAACCCCTCAAGCATCAAATTTCTCGTCAGGAATGACCGGGAAGCACCAATCATCGAGAAACTCCTGCCCTATGTCCGATACCAGCGGCGCGCCCTGGAACATTGTGTTTCGGACCCAGAAACGCGACCTGGGATCGAATTTGCTTACGCCGAAAAAGGACAGCTTGCAACGCAACAGATGAATGGGCATCACGTCCACGTCCAGAAAATTTGTCCTAATATCGCCGTAGTGGAATTTCGCCAATGTTTGCAGGCGCCGCACAACCTGTCGGTGCTGCGGACACTCGAAGAGGAACTCTCCGACTGAGATTTCATCGTCCCTGTCCAGCATCTCGGCAAGTGCGTCATAGCAACGGCGAACGGACCACGCGATACCGACATTCAATTCCCGGTCAGCACCAGTATCAATACCCCGAGAACCAATTCGAGGTTCCATTTTCTCTTCGGAGCGATACCAGAAAACAGCGCGCGTCTGTTCGGCAGTGAAATCCACTTCGAGTGCCCAGTCATAGTTCGTCTGGATGAGATCCCGGAGCTCTGTTGCCGACATCTCTGGCGAGTGTTCGTAACACTCAGCTACACACATATCCTCTTCGAGGTCATTGACATGTTCAGGATAGATCTCGATAAGCAGTGTATTCAGCAGTTCCTGCGTTTCAACAGAGCAGGAGTCATTGTAGTGCGCGACGACATCTTGCCAACTTTGTAGCGTCTCTAACCCTGCCTCCAGCCATTGAAGGAACTCACCAGCCTCGACCCTCGTCGCCTCGTTGATTGCGTTCTGATCTTTATTTTCGGTGGCAATTTCGGATAGATGCCGCATTGCCTTTTTAACCAGGGACGCAAAACGGATAAGTGCCTGCGGGCTGAATTCGCCGTGCTGCAGTGCTTTTGCCAGCGCGGTCTCGCGAATTTCGATCCAGCGACTGATCAGCATTGGATGATTGATCAGGTAAGGCGCCATTCCAAGGCCGGTGGCATTGCCAATTCCAATGTACCGCTTGAGCGTGTCCTGCATTGGCACGGCCTTATCCGGCGATCGTTTCCGCGCGAGAAACTCTGCCTGATCGAGACTGTACTGTCGGATCATATAGCAACTGAACATCTCGGCTGAGAAAGGCCGACCGAAGTCCCGGTATTTAGTCCGTACTTTTTCCCAATCCGCCATGCCAAACTTGCCGCTGCCATAAACGGCGGTAGTGCGATACAGGTAGCCGACCTTTGCCATCGTCGCCACTGACGGTTGTTTGCCCTCTGCAAGCGCTGAAACAACGTGCTCAAAAGTTCTGGCACTCTTATTGGCCCGCGACAACACCAGGCAACCGGAATCCAGCCGACCGTTTTCCTGCAGAGGAACATTCTGTCGAAATCGCTCCAGCCGATGCTCATCGACTCGCCCCTCACAAAGGGTGACGGTCATATCCCACTCTTCCGCAATCACCCTGTCAGAACGACGGGAAGGATCAAGAAAGCTTGAAAAGACAACGAAACTGAAAAGATTTTCGGGTGCCTGGATTTCGTATATCGAAACGCCGTAACCCTCATCGTCCAGATCGAACCGGACTCGCTGTATCCGCCATTTCTCCTGCATAAGCCGACGAACCAGAATTCGCATGAAACTCAGGCGATACGGAAACAGTCGCCCAAGACGTTCGATGTCCATGACGGTTCCCGACGGTCGGAGACTTGGGGAAATTGTGCTCATGGAGTGGGTACCAAGGTACGTGGCTTATTAGGTCGCCGTACTCGTCGCAGCCGTTGACTCAGTGAGCAGATCATCTGATGACTGGAAAGAGCGTTCGAAGAAATTCAGCCAATTTAGACCCATTACCTTGTCGATCTCGTCCGGCGAAAACCCTGTCTGGGCCAATCCGGCTTCGATGTTGTTGAAATCCAGGCTGCTGCTGAACCAGTCTGGCTGCTTCGGCCAATCGCGATTCTTTGCCGAACCTTCGCCGTAGTCTGGAGCCAGCGACCATCTGCCGCTACGCATCCATTCCAACGTGGAGTAATCCCAATTCTGGCACAAATCCGAGCCAATTCCGATGTGCTCGATGCCGATCAATTCCGCCGTCGAGTAGATCATGTTGCAAAAATCCTCGAGCGTACAGTCCGACCCTTGCTTCAGATGAAACGGATACAGGCTGGTGCCCAGCATTCCACCGGATTCGCCAAGTGCTCTCAGAACGTCATCCGACTTATTCCTGATAGCCGGGAAAAATGATGTCGGGTTTGCGTGAGTGATCGCAATCGGCCGCTCGGAAATTTCTATCGCTTGCAAAGTAGATGTTTCAGCGCTGTGCGACATGTCAATCAACATACCAACACGGTTCATTTCACGAATGACTTCTTTGCCAAATCGAGTAATTCCGCTGTCATGTTCTTCGTAGCAGCCAGTGGCCTGCAAGCTCTGATTGTTATAACTGAGCTGCATGATGCGCACGCCGCGACTGTGCAACATTTCTACCTTGCGAATGTCGTCTTCGATTGGTGAGCTGTTTTGAAAACCGAAAACGATGCCGATCTTGTCTGTGTCACGCGCGTCCAGGATGTCACTCGAACAACGGACCGGGGTGATCAGATCCGGCCACTGTTTGAATTTCTGTTCCCACGCATCGATGTTCGCAAGTGCTTCGGACGTGTTCTCCCAGTACGCGATGGTCACGTGAATGGCATTGACGCCACCGTCTTTCGCGTCCTGTAGCAACCCATGCGTCCAATTCACGTATTGAAGGCCATCGATAATCAAGCGACTATCGTTCTTCATCACTGGTAACTAACGCAGGCTAAATCTAAAAATATCGAAATGAAATTGCTCGCCATGATGTCAGGCGCTCAAGTAAGTTGTTTTGACGGTGGTATAAAACTCTTTGGCATACTGACCTTGTTCACGTGGCCCGTAACTCGACGATTTTCTCCCGCCGAAAGGAACGTGATAGTCAGTGCCCGCCGTCGGCAGATTGACCATGGCGCAGCCAGACTGCGTATGACGCTTGAAATGGGTCGCATGGCTCAGGGACGTCGTGATGATTCCCGACGTCAATCCAAAATCGGAATCATTGGACACGCTTAGCGCCTCATCAAAGTCAGCTACTTTTATGACACTGCTGATCGGGCCAAATATCTCTTCCCGGTTGATCCGCATTGCGTTGCTGGTATCGACGCAAAGTGCCGGGCGCATGTAATAGCCATTGGTTACCAGGCGCAATTTGTCGCCACCGGTTGCGACCGTTGCACCTTCTTCTTTTGCAAGCTGGATGTAGCCGAGGTTTTTGTTCAGTTGTTGCCCGTCGACGACCGGGCCAATCTGCGTACCTGGCTCAAGTGCGTGGCCAACCACCAGTGCATCGGTTGCGGTAATCATTCTCTCTACGAATTCATCGTGGATACCGGCTTCGACGATCAATCTCGAGGATGCCGTGCATTTTTGTCCGGTACCGAAATATGCGCCGTTAACCGCGCAATTGATTGCAACGTCAATATCGGCATCGTTCAAAACAATAAGGGCGTTTTTGCTGCCCATCTCGAGCTGCACGCGAGTCATGTTTTCGACTGCTGCTCTCGCAATGTGTCGTCCCGTCGCTACTGAGCCCGTGAATGAGATTGCATCGACATTCGGATTCGCCACCAGCGCTTGGCCAACGACATTACCGGGGCCATGCACCATGTTGAACACGCCATCCGGCAGTCCGCTCCGTGCAAGGATGTCCGCGAACATTGATGCGCTTGCAGGCACGAGCTCGGCCGGTTTGAGCACAACGCAGTTACCGAAGGCCAGTGCAGGCGCGATCTTCCAGGCGGCGACTGCGATCGGAAAATTCCACGGCGTGATTATGCTGATGACACCAAGCGGCTCGCGACTCACTTCAATGTTTACGCCTGCTCGAACGGATGCCGCAAATTCGCCCATCTGGCGCAGCACCTCAGCGCCGAAGTACTGGAAGAACTGGCCCGAACGCGCGACCTCGCCAATTCCCTCTGCCAGCGGTTTGCCTTCTTCGCGCGCAATGAGGGTGCCGATTTCTTCACTGCGGCCGATCAGCTCCGCACCTACGGCGTCAAGGATGGCTTTGCGTTGCTCCAGGCCACTAAGTGACCATTCAGGGAATGCAGAACGAGCTGCGGTAACCGCTGAGTCGCAATCATCCACAGACGCAACCGAAAACCGGCCAATAACATCAGACGTATCAGACGGATTGATGCTGTCAAACGTTTCGCCGCCAGGGTGCCACTCGCCGTCGATAAAGCTGTATTGAGTCTCGATCTGCATGTTTTCTCCAACACGACGCATCGGAAAGTCATCGAATACTCACTTTCATTGCTCAAGAACAGCAAATCAAATCAATACTTTGAATCGAATAATAAGGAGAGCTAATTAGTCCTTCAGGACCTTTATTTTTGTCAATTCTTCGGCGTTTGCTGACGAAAGTCTTAAATTTATTGACCAGCTATAAGAATCTCTAATACTTACTGTTATAGCTTCGATTTGACGTGCTTAAGCCCCAGGGCGCTCACGATGCCGGAAACATTTTCGAGCAATACTTCGATCATCGCCTCGCTCGCGGGTGACAGCGACCACTCCTTTCGCGTGATCAGACAAATCTCTCGCCTTGAAACCGGGTTAATGAGCGGGCGCGAAACCAATTGTTCGTCGATCTGGTGAGCAGCGAGAGTCGGCAATACCGTGATTCCAATGTTCGCTTTGATCATCGCAAACAGGGTAGTCGTGGTTGAGAATTTGAACTGCGGACTGTCGATTATCTCCTCAAGTGGTAACACGCCGTGCAATCCTGAATCCAGAAATCGGTATTTGCCCAGATCTTTCCAGGATAGCGGCGAATTGTCGCGCGCGAGCTCGTGATCTTTGTGGCAGATCAATTCGATTCTGTCTTCCGCCAACGATTTGAAAGACAAGTCGGGATTGGCGCGTCGGCGGCTACCGATTCCGAAGTCCACCTCATTGCGCATCAATTTCCGTTGCACACCACGGGAATTGTCATCGATGACTTGTAAGGAAATTCCGGGATACTGTTCTGAAAATATCTTCACGATCCCCGGCAACAGCTGTGACGCAACGGATGGCAGCGCGGCTATGCTTACATGCCCGCTGCGTCGCTCGGCTGTTCCGTTCAGATCGGAAATCGCGGTATCGAAGTCACGAATCAGTCGCTCGGCGATCGGGATGAATCGCTCACCTTCAAAAGTTGGTGTAACCCTGCGAGTTGTTCTCTCAAGCAGCTTGAGCCCGATGTTTTCTTCGAGCTGCTGAACAGCGAGTGTGATCGCCGGTTGTGTTCGGGATAATTCCCGCGCGGCCAGTTTGAAGCTGCCTTGCTGTGCGACGACAACAAATGCCCGTAAGTGACGCAATGTAATATTGAGATGCTTGATGTTTATGCTTCCACATTCCGGACCGAACTATTTATCCGCCCGGGAACTCACCGTGCCACCCTTATCGTAGCAGGCTCACAATGCGAGAATTTTGTCGTAGTTTTCTCGCGTGATGTTGATGCCATTTTTCTCCGATTCCTGACGGTTAAGGTATCGTTTGTCGCCCGGCAGGCGAACGCCGTCCTGTGCCAGGATTTCGCCAAAGAGTTTTTCTCCGCGCTCTGCCCAACCGTCCGCATCGCCGAATAGATTCGGATCCATCGCCAGCATGAATTCGCCGCCTCGCGGTGGCCCTCCATCGTTGTTGTCGCGAACAGCTGCCTCCACGCTCAGGCTTTCTCCAATCAAAGCGCCCGCGAGCAATTCCACCATCATGGCGATTGAGGATCCCTTGTAGCCGCCAAATGCAAGCAGGGCACCCTTGAGAACCTCATCCGGATCGTTCGTTGCTGCACCTTTCGCGTCCACACCTACGCCGTCCGGCAGGGACTTGCCTTCCCGCGCAGCGAGCATGACCTCGCCCCGCGCCATGACGGCAGAGGCCTGGTCGAAAACAACTGGCGGGGCATTTTTCCGCGGCCAACCAAAAGCCATTGGATTGGTGCCATACAATGCTTTTGAGCCGCCGGCCGGAATGACCGCAGGTTTGTAAGAGACGCAGGCCATTGCGCAAAGCCCGGCCTCCGCAATGGGCTCGATCTCACCCCACAAGGCTGCAAAATGGTGAATATTTACCAGGGACATTGCCGCAATGCCGGTCTTCTGCGTCACTTCGATTAAATGATCCCGGCCAATCTGCAGCGCAAGCGGTGCAAACCCACCGTCACCCTGAACCCGCAAGAGCGCGGGCGCCAGGGCCTCGACCTCGGGCCTGGCCTTGCCATTCACTTTGCCGCTGTCCAGTGCAGCGACGTACCCGGGCAGGCGCATCAACCCGTGCGAATGGCATCCGTCACGTTCGGCGCGTGCGATCACATTTGCCACTGCCGCAGCATTGTCATTATCACAGCCATGTCGTTCCAGGCTGTCCTGCGCCAAGGCCGCTACTTCTCCTATCGTTAGCTGTACTTTTTCCATCAATTCATCCCTTTGCCCGCCGTGCGGTCGGACGGCTCACTTAATCTGTCGGATAACGCTCCAGCACTGGCCCCAGCGCTTCTTTCAGTGGTCCGAGCCACGGCTCAAAATTGCGCCACTGCTCAAGGCCACTGGTATAAATAGGTTGGCGTACCTGCTCCGAACTCGGTGTTCGAACAGCCCGTTCAGTCTGGTGAAATTCTATGCAGGCCTGTTCAAACGGGAGCTCACAATACTCCAGAATCCGGCGAACCTGAGTCTCAAGGTCCGCGACGACGTCTTCGTACTGAACGCGCAGGATTCTTCCGGGCAAGACGTCGTCCCAATGATCCATCAATTCCACGTAGTCGCGGTAGTAAAGGCCGATTTCCCTGAGCCCATACGTAAACTCCTGCCCGCTCGCAAAGAGTTGCTTGAAGCCGCTGAAACAACACGCCAATGGATGCCGGCGGGCGTCGATAATTTTCGCGTTCGGAAGGATCAATCGAATAAGCCCGATGTGCCGAAAATTATTGGGCATCTTGTCGATAAAGAACGGCGCGCCCTTACGATGGACCTGCGTTTCGTCGATGAATTCTTTGCCCATCTGGCGCAGCTTATCTGCCGATAAGTCCTGCAGTACCGCAGGATAAAGCGGTTCCTCGTCAATTCGGCGACGACCCGCCAGACGAAATGCCATTGCAGGAATATTGGGTAACTCCAACGTGCCGTCAACCTGCGAGTGCGACGCCAAAATCTGCTCAAGAAGCGTTGAACCGGCGCGCGGCAAACCGACGACAAATATCGGGTCTCCTGCGGCATAACCACTGTCTTGATGACGTTCGAACAATTCGGCGGTGCAATATTCCCGTTGCAAGGCCAGTCGATGTGTCATTTGCTTTTCGTCATAGCGAAGCTGAGATTTCCTGAGGGCATTGCCTCGCTGATAATATTCCGCTGCCTCGCCATAATCAGTCGTATCTTCGAAATGTTTGCCCAGGGCAAAACACAAGTGCGCGCGATCTTCGATGACGGTCGACGAATCCGCCTCCATGTCCCGCATCAAGGACACTTCGTCGTCAGCAAACTGGTAGGTTTTCAGGTTCGCAAGACTCCAGTAGGCATCACCGAAACTTTCCCGTGCTGAATAAGCGTTGCGATAGGCTTCGACCGCTGGCTCAATCTTGCCAATTGTTTTTAAAGCATGACCGTGCACAAGATGTAACTCGGGGCTACGTGGTCGTTCGACAATCGCTCGACCATAAATCTCAAGTGCTGCGTCATAATCGCCAACTGCAACCGACTGGTTCGCGAAGCTTATCTGGTGATCGAGATTGTCAGGGTCGCTATCGACAAGGATCTGTGCCTGCGCAAGTGATTGTTTATACTTTTGCCGCCGATACAGGACCGTCATATAGTCATGGCGTGCGAATACATTCTCAGGCTCAAACTCTACAGCGCTCTCCAGCAAAAATTCGGCATCGTCAAGCACGCTGGATTTGACCCCAAGATCGGCAAGCAGGCGCATTCCTTCCACGTTCCTGGGGTTTGCTTTGAGAAAATGACGGCAGAGTCGTTCGGCTTTGAAATATTGGCGCTCGGCCGTCATGTTCCTGACGCTTAAGAGCTCCGGCGGTAATGCCGCCAGCTTTTCGTATTGTTGAATAGCTTCTTTGGCAAGTTCCGTTGCACCGTCAGCCATGAGGATGGTGGCCACAGCTTTCCAGCTCGCTATCAACGAATTGTTCAACGACACCGCCTGTCGAAAAGATTGCAATGCAGCCGGGTGGTCGCGCCTTGCCAGGTGGACATGACCTTCTTCCTGGTACGCGCGTCCGTAGGCTGGTTGCAGCTCCGTTAATCGGTTGATGGTGGCGAGTGCGTCACTGGTTTTGTTTAGATAACGCTGACAAACAGCTTGCAAATACAGCGCTTCAACTTTATCCGGATCAATGTCCAGCACCGCCCGTGTTGTTTGCAGCGCCTCGGTAATCTTGCCGTCGTGTAGCAATGCACTGGCTTCGTCCAGTTTTTCCGGCAATTCTGCGTTGGCTGTCATCGATAAAGAATCTGGTGGCTGGTTATTGGATTATGCCTGCGACACGACACATTCGTTGATTGTACCTAAGTGAGGAGGCTGAAAAACAACAACGTCTTATCGCTTGTACTTCCAATCAGCTCAAACAAACAAGGCGAGCCGAAGCTCGCCTTGTTTTTTATGCTGCAACCGTTATGCCATGTGAATAACAGTTTTGCCTCATGCTCCTCAGAAATCGTAGGACACACGAAGCCCGATCGTGCGTGGACGATTGGTCGTTGTACGCTCCAGGAAGTCCTGGCGATTAATGTGTAATTGAGCGCGTTCATCAGTCAGATTCCTGACGAACAACTCAGCGCCCCAACCATCTTCCGTATCCCACAGGCCAATGGATGCATCGACCAGCGCGTAGGAGTCCTGGAACTTGTTGGGTTCTGTCGGCGTGTCGACAAGAGAATTCAGCGCGTCGTCTGCATACTTCACGCCCACCTGAAAAAATGCATCTCTACCGTTCGCCAGCGTCCACTCATATCGACCACGAAGGCTGAATTGAACCTCAGGTGTCAACGGTAGCGGCGAACCAAGGTCTGCAACTACGAAACTGAATGCCGGGTCGACAAAGACGAGCTCAGTATCATTGAAAGATGCTGCACCAAAAATGGTGAGGTTGTCCGATGCTGCCCAGACAACATCCGCTTCGATACCCGTGATTTCAGCATCACCGCCATTGTCGACCAGGGTAAAGATGGAGATGTTCTGCGAATCAAACTGCGAAACCTGAATGTTCTGCCAGTCGATACGATAGATGGCTCCGTTGAACTGGACAGCGCCGTCCGCCAGGGTGGTCTTCCAACCAATCTCCGTATTTTCGAGTGTATCCGATTCGAAAACATACGGCAGGCAGTAACCCGGGAAGCCATTGCCAGCGTTCGCGTCGATCGCTACGTTTGTGCCGCAGTTGGTGCCAACGTTGTTAATGTTTTCCGCATTCGGGTCAAACGGGAAGCGTGCAGCGCCACGATTGATCCCCGGCGGCCGAAAACCCTCGGACCACGTTGCGTAGAACAATGTGTCTCCGGTCGGCGTCCATGACGCGGTAAATTTGAAGATCGTGTCATCCGTTTTAATCGGTGCAATGCTGCCCAGGTTAGCTGCGTAGTCCCGACCACCGGTGAAGTTCGGCCGAATGTCGTTGGTTGGGTCATCGTCGTCGACAAAGAGCGGTCGGGTGCCGTAGCGAAACGCGCCGTAACCCTGGAAGTCATACTCGAGGTCATAGTACCGGGCGCCGACTGAGAGACTGAACTGATCCGAAACATCGAAAGTTACTTCACCAAATATAGCGATCTGCTCTTCCGTCCTCAGGTTGTCATTGCGGAACTGCGTTTCCGGGGCTGGTCCACGGGTCGCGTTCGTTGCCGCGTTATCGAATGAAGCATTGGTTGTGATATCCAGAGGAGCGTAACCAAACTCGAACGGTGCCAGGTAGTTGAAATTACCAATATGTTTGATTTCGAAATCTTCGTAAAACACACCGGCAGTGAAATTCAATGCGCCTTCGAAATCCGAACTTACCCGGAACTCATGTGTCCAACGCTGCATCTCATTGTCGAGAACTACCGCGTTGGCTGGATTGCCACACTCGATAACTCCGGGATCGCCGCCAATCGTTGGATCAAAGTTGTACCCGTTGTTCGTTCCTGTAATAGCCGCGACGTTAGAGTATCCAGGCGTCAGATACTCGCACTGGTATGCCCGGATGTATCCACCGATATTGGTGTAGCCGGTGTAGTCAAGATTCGACTCCACTTCACGATCAAGAAACGCGCCCGTGTATACAAGATCAAGATCACCCATTCGGCCACTAACCGTCCATGCCGTTTGCGCGAACTCGTCATCGAGAGAATCTCTGGTGAAACGGCTGACGTTGAGATCGCCCTTGGCCGGGTCATAGTCAAACACGCCCTCAGTCTTCAGGGTCTGGCGCGTGTGCTGAACAAGCAGGTCCCACTCGTCGTTAAACACGTACTTGCCGCCAAGGCGAATACCACTGTAATTCGCATCGTTGAAGTCATCTTCGACCAGACCCGAGTTGTCTGCGACTTGCTTGATAACCGGAACCGTCAGACCGGCCGCACCAACTACGGTACCGTTGGCCAGAATCGTACCCTGCTGGAACGTAACAGTGTCGCCCGGGAAAGTCGGATTCAATGCGGGGTCCGCGACAAAGGTACCGGCAACATTGTCGATGTAGCCACCCTGGCGGTCGTTATAAAACGCAGCGCGCAGCGCGAATTTGCCCTCGATTACCGGGACATTGATCATTGCTTCTACAGAATTCGAATCTTCACCGTGCGCCGTAGTCGACCAGCCGCCATCAAAGCTTGCCTGGAACTCGTCAAGGTTTGGTTTGTTGGTGATCAATCGAACGGTGCCGGCCATGGAGCTGGCACCATAAAGCGTTCCCTGCGGTCCTGGCAGAACCTCAATACGTTCCATGTCGGTGACATAGATATCGAGGTTACGGCCACCAGATGTCACCGGCTGCTCATCGACATACAAGGCAACGTTCGGCGCAGAGCCTTGAGATTCGGCAACCGTAATATTGATGGCGTCCACTGCCGCGCCGCGAATATAGATTTCATTCTGACCCGGTCCGCGACCACCAGCATTTACGCTCGGCAGATACATAACGTAGTCGGAGAAGCTCTGAATATTCTGCTGCTGCAGTGCTTCGGCGCCCATTGCCTGCACCGCCAGCGGAATGTCCTGCATACTTTCCGCCCGCTTCGTGGCTGTTACGATAACCTCTTCGATCTCTTGCGCACTGACAGCCGTCGTCAGAGCGCCGGTCGACAGCGCGAACAACACAGCATCGTGTACCTTGTTTCGTTTTAACATGTACCTTCCCCGAGGGATTTTGTCTGGAACTTCGACAGATTGACTTACAAGCCAATTTCGTACTTTCTTGCCGCCAATACAAATGACTTTTGCGTATGAATTAATAAGACAATCATATTAATGTAAAATTGCGCCGAAATGATAGCATTTAAATTCAACAACAATTCCCCATCATCTATTCAGGCGAGGTAAATTCGCGTACCACGATCCGAAGTAATTAAATCCATAAGTATTGCTTATAATCACAATCCGCAATTGACCCCAAGCTACGGCGTGGCAGATTCTGCTCCGCCTGTCACCACACTGACGAACACCTGATCGACTCCTGATGCCCGCAGCACTACTTAAATACGCACTTAGCAGGAAGTATCCGGCCCGACACGCCTTCACGCGGCGGAGAGACCTGAAGAAGCGCTATGACGTCGTCATCATTGGCGCTGGCGGACATGGTGTGGCGATCGCCTATTACCTCAGCAAATATCATGGAATCAAGGATATAGCTATCCTCGACAAGGGCTATGTCGGCGGCGGCAATACCGCGCGGAATACGGCTGTAATTCGCTCGAATTATCTGACTGAGGAAGGCGTGCGCTTCTATCGCGAATCAGTCGAGATGTTTCAGGGGCTGAGCAATGAGCTCGGCTTCAACATCATGTTCGAGAATCGCGGTCAGCTAACCCTGGCACATAGCGACGCCGCAATCAGAAGTTTTCGCTGGCGGGCCGAGGTCAATCAGCATATGGGTGTTCGCTCCGAACTTGTGGATCGAAAAACGATTGCCGAGCTTGTGCCCAATCTGAACCTGTCAGAAGACAGCCGTTTCCCTATTTTGGCCGGATTGTGG
Organism: uncultured Woeseiaceae bacterium; assembly: GCA_905480255.1. Taxonomy (GTDB): domain Bacteria; phylum Pseudomonadota; class Gammaproteobacteria; order Steroidobacterales; family Woeseiaceae; genus SZUA-117. The sequence continues at coordinate 16,289 of CAJQPR010000127.1, forward strand.
CATGCCGACGGCGGGACCGCCCGGCACGACGCTGTCGCCTGGGGATACGCAAGCGGGGCTTGCGAGCGTGGCGCCGAACTGCATCAATGCACGGAGGTGACCGGTATTGAGACCAAATGCGGTCGAATTGCGGCGGTAAACACCAATCGAGGCCGGATTGAGTGCGGAATTGCCGTGCAGGCCGTGGCCGGGATGAGTTCCATCGTCGCAGACATGGCTGGAATCAGGCTGCCGATTCACAGCTTCCCATTGCAAGCGATGGTAACGCAGCCCTACAAGCCCCTGCTGGGCCCGCTGGTCAGTTCGCCGCACGTGCATGTTTACATTCAACAAACTTCCCGCGGCGAGTTCGTAATCGGCGGTGGCTCCGACCCCTACGCGCTTTACAACACAAGATCGACGCTTGAGATGAAAGAGACTCTCTCTGCCGCGATCCTGGAACTGTTCCCCTTTCTCGGCCAGGCGAGAGTCCTTCGCCAGTGGGCAGGTATTACAGACATGACACCTGACTATAGTCCGATCATGGGCGAGAGCCCCGTGGAGCATTACTACCTTGATGCCGGTTGGGGAACCTGGGGATTCAAAGCCACCCCGATAAGCGGCAAGACCATGGCAGAGCTGATTGCGACCGGGCGCACCCCGGACATCATCAAGCCATTCGAACTTGAGCGCTTCTACCGCTTCCAGCAGATCAACGAAGCCGGCGCGACTGCAGCGAGCCATTGATGAAGCTTCTCCACTGTCCATTAAACGGCCCGCGCAATATTTCAGAGTTCACCTATGGTGGCGAAGTTCACGCCATGCCCGATCCCGACGCCTGTGACTCGAGCGAGTGGGCTGAATACGTTTTCTTCGATGATAATCGCGCCGGAGTAGTGACAGAGTGGTGGTGTCACACCGCAACCTCGTTCTGGTTTCTCGCAGATCGAAATACGGTTAGCGACGAAATCATGCGCACGTACCTTCCAGCCGAGCGTTTTTCCGGACTGGCCGCAGCGCCTCCCGATGGCGAGCCCTCGTCATGACCGGCATCAATCGATTACCTGAACCATTCGGTTCGCAGGTGCAAGCCAATACTGTGATCCAATTCCAGTTTGACGGTCGCGAGTACACAGGCATGCAGGGCGACACAGTTGCAAGCGCGCTGGCTGCCAATGATCAATGGCTCCTGAGCCGATCGTTCAAATACCATCGGCCTCGAGGCGCGTTAACGATGGCCGGACAGGATGCGAACACGCTCGTTCAGCTGCCAGCAGACCCCAACGCGCTCGCAGATGTTGTCGAAATTGAAGACGGACTTCGAGTATCCGCACAAAACTTCATTGGCAGCCTGACCAGTGACAGACTCGCGTTTATTGAGTATTTCAGTCGCTTCCTGCCGGTTGGATTCTACTACAAGGCCTTTTTCCGGCCGCGCGGTATTTGGGAGAAGTGGGCCAGATTTTTTCGCAGTAAAGCCGGATTGGGCGTCGTCGATGAATCCTGCATTGCACGTGACTACGATAAACAATACAAATTCTGCGATGTCCTCGTCGTCGGTGCCGGCGCTGCCGGACTGACGGCTGCAATAGAAGCCGGCCGGCGTGGCTTGAATGTAATTCTTGTGGACGAAAACGCCGCACTCGGCGGGGCATTAAATTACACGCGACTGGACAGTGGTGGCTCACGCGCGGCGCAACTCCGCGAGCAGCTGGTCAGTGAAACCCTTTCAGTGGAAAACATCGAGGTAATGACGCGCGCGATCGTCAACGGCTGGTTCGCAGACAACTGGGTGCCCATCGTGCGCGGAAAGCGGCTTTTCAAAGTTCGCGCTGCAGAAGTCATACTTTGTACGGGTGCGTTGCCGCAACTCGCGGTTTTCCGCAACAACGACCTGCCCGGCATCATGATGACCAGCGCCGCATCACGCCTGATGCATCTCTACGGTGTGCGGCCCGGCAGGAATGCCGTCATTCTGACAAGCAATGATGAAGGCTACGCGTGCGCCCTGGACCTGCTGGATGCAGGCGTCAAGATTCGGGCACTGGTCGATATGCGCCGCAACGCCGGCGAAACACCGTTGACCCAGGCGGTGCGTGCCAAAGGTGTTCCGATTACTGAGTCCTCAGCAATTTACAGTGCCCGGCGATCGGGGAATCACCTGGCCGCGGTTGAAGTCAGAGAAGTCGTCGCTCAGGGCAGACTCAGTGAAACCGGCAACCAGATTTCCTGCGATCTCTTGTGCATGTCTGTCGGCCATATGCCTGCATACCAGCTGGCCTGCCAGGCGGGTGCCACACTCGACTACCACGACAACAGCTCGCAATTCAGTATCAGCAATTTGCCGGCTCACTTGCAGATCGCAGGCATGGTCCACGGCTACGCAGATATGGACGCCGCGATTAAGGATGCGAAGCGCGCGGCCGTAATCGCTGCAAATTCAGTGGGCAATACAAATGAAGAGATACCGTTGACTGACAATGGCGCCACACCATCGGAAACCGTCAATTTCGACTGGCCAATGTTCGCGCACCCAAAGGGAAAGGAGTTTGTTGATCTCGACGAAGACCTGCAGATGGCGGATATCATCAACGCCACGCACGATGGTTATGAACACATTCAACTGGTCAAGAGATACTCGACGTGCGGTATGGGCCCGTCACAGGGACGCCACTCTGCTTTGCCGGCGGCCCGTCTTGTCGCCAACGAAACAGGCAGAACAATCGGTGAAACCGGAGTCACGACCGCGCGCCCGCCGTTTGCAGCCGAAAAACTCGCGCATTGTGCCGGGCGCAGTTTCTATCCTGCGAGGCGAAGCAATATGCATTACCGGCATGTCGAAGCTGGTGCGACGATGCTGCAGATTGGTAACTGGTATCGACCGGCCCACTACGGAGACGATAAACGTACGGCCGTTGAGAGCGAAGCGCAGGCAGTTCGAAATGATGTCGGCATCATCGATGTATCCACGCTGGGCGGTATTGAAGTTCGCGGCCCCGACGCGGCGCAATTCCTGAATAGAATTTACACTTTTGCGTTTCTGAAACAACCCGTGGGTCGTGCCCGGTACGCGTTAATGACCAACGAAGCCGGCGTCGTCATTGATGATGGCGTTGCCTGTAGGATGAGCGACGATCATTTCTACGTTACGGCGACAACGGGCGGGGTCGATCGGGTATATCAATCCATGCTGAAATGGAACGCGCAGTGGCGAATGCAGGTGGACCTCGCAAATGTCACCAGCGCTTACTGCGCAGTCAATATTGCAGGACCAAAATCACGACAGGTGCTGCAACGCCTTTGCCCCGACACGGATTTATCGTCTGAAGCTTTTCCTTACATGGGCGTCCGAACCGCAACTGTCGCGGGCATACCGGCGCGCCTTCTGCGGGTCGGTTTTGTTGGCGAGTTGGGCTTCGAGATTCATGCACCCCAACATGCCGGTGAGGCACTATGGGATGCCCTGCTCGACGGCGGACAGGAAGAAGGCATTCGGCCATTTGGTGTCGAAGCGCAACGGCTGCTCCGCCTCGAAAAAGGCCACATCATCATCGGCCAGGACACGGATGCAATGTCCAGCCCGGCGGAAGTGGCAATGAGCTGGGCAATCGCCGCCAGGAAGCCATTTTTCGTGGGTAATCGCAGCATTCGCGATCTTGCGGCCCGCCCGCAGAAACGGGCTCTCGTCGGATTTGAGATTCGATGCAGCGCGGCACCTGTGCCCAAAGAATGCCACCTTGTTCTGAGCGACGAACGGATGGTGGGCCGGGTCACCTCATCCGCCTGGTCGCCAGCGTTGCAGCGCACTATCGGTCTTGCCTACGTACCGGCAGATCAGACCGCGCCGGGAACAAGCATCGAGATACGGACCGATGGCGGCGTAATGGTGTCAGCTACTATCGTTCCGACCCCGTTCTATGACCCCGACAACAAGCGGCAGGATTTGTAGCAATGTCAGCGTATCCGCAGAATTCACTAAGACGCAGCCAGCTATATCGCTGGCATCATGAGCACGGCGCGCATTTTGCGAACATCGCGAATCTTGTTGTAGTCAACAACTACGACAGCGAGCGCGGCGATGGCCCGGGTCTTTGTGATCTGTCCTTGCTGCCACGCACGGGACTCAAGGGGCCAGACGCAATACGCTTACTCCAATCGACAGTCGATGACACCCCCATGGAACCAAACCAGTCGATACTCACGTCCGACGACACACGCATAGCGAGATTGTCACTTGAGGAATTCCTGCTGCTTGGCTCGGTCGATTTTGAAACGTCGGAAATCGCAATGGTCGATCAGGCGCTGGCGGCCACAAGCGGCATGACTTATTCGTTGCCACGCGCGGATAGTCATTGCCTGTTTGCGCTCAAAGGCCGGGATTCGCCGGAGGTATTGGCGAAACTATGCGCAATCGATCTGCGACCAGGGTGGTTCGCAACCGGCGCAGTGGCGCAAACATCTATGGCAAGAGTCAACGCAATCATCATACAGCACCACTTTGCCGCCGAACCGGGGTTCTTCTTACTGGCAGATTCCGCATCCACAGAATACCTGTGGACGTGTTTGCTGGATGCATTGCAGGAGTTCGACGGCGGCGCAGTGGGCCTCGATTCATTTCGCACCATGCAACACAAAGAATAATGAGCATGGCTCTTCCCGACAGTAAGCAATATGTCATCGCCGGTGCAGGCATACACGGACTCAGCACTGCCTATCACCTGGCCAGGTTATTGCGGAAAAAAGGCCTGGGCTCCGGCGACGATATCGTCGTCATAGATAAATCTGCTATCGGCGCAGGCGCCTCCGGAATCGCGTGCGGAGTCGTGCGCAATAACTATTTTCAACCCGCCATGCGGGGACTGATCGCGCACAGCGTTGACGTATGGGAAAGTGATACAGAAGCATTTTCCTATCATCCGGTTGGCTACATGCAAATCAGCTGCGAAGCGATGCACGAAGACATTGCATCGGTCAGCCAGCAACAGCAGGAAATCGGCTACGAATCAACGTTTATAGAGGGTGTTGCTGACTGCAACTCCTACATGCGAAATATATTCCATGACTGGCAGGCTGAAGGCATTACTTCTGTTTTGCATGAAAAAAAAGGGGGTTACTCGAACAACATGGCAGCGATGCGCGGTCTCGCTGCGAAAGCTGAAGGCGAGGGCGTACAAATTGTCGGCGGCGCTGAGATAACGGCGATCCGCAAAGACAACGCAGGTGCTGTGACCGCGATCGAAACCAATCAGGGCGAAATTCGCTGTGGATTCCTGATCGTCGGCGCCGGTCCCTGGACGCCCATCTTCTGGCGAATGCTCGAATTGCCCGAAACGATCACCATCAGGAATCCGCTGGGTGGAGCCGAAGTGGATAACGTTCCGATGTGGACTTACTGGTCACTGCAGGAAGGCACCCTGGATGTCGATCCAAAACTGCAGCTGACCAACGGCGGAAAACCACCGCCCGTATTGCACGTCGACAGCGATGCGCCATTGCACTGTGACGCAGACGGTTCTTTGCTCACGGAGCAGATGTGGGGCGTTTACTTCAAGCCAGACTACGGCTTCGACGGTATTCAAGGTGGCGCAGCGCCGAACGTCGTCAACCAGGACGCCAATAAGGTGCGCGTCGATCCTTACGGACCTGCATCGCCCGAGTTCGTCGTCGGTGAGGATTTTGCTCGCCTGTGGGTGTCAGGTCTTGCTCATTGCCAGAAACGATTCTCAGGCCTGCTTGGGAAATTCGGGAAGGAGCCATCAGGCGGCATAGGTGCGTTTACGCCTGACAGTTTTCCGGTCTTCGATCGATTCTGTGACAATTGCTACATTATCGCAGACTCCAATCACGGCTATAAAATGATCGGTGTCGGCAAACTTGTTGCTGAGGAAATTTGCCAGTCAGAGAGCGCGTTGCTGCAGCCGTTCAGATTTTCTCGCTACGCTGACGGCGACTTGCATCCAGTATCAAACAGCCCGTTTCCATGGAGCTGACCCGCTGGCGTCGTTGCTGAAAGGTCACGCGAAATCGACTGCGAATATGCCACCTTTCTGGGTCAGGAATGTTCCGCCAGGTACCCTCTGGCTACCCATTTGTGGAAGTTGTGCGTTGGAGCATCCATCAGTGGTGTAAACACGCCACCGTCAAATCCGGGCGACTGGCGTCCGTCCTGCAATGCTTCAACTGCAAACACGTCCTCGACAAAAACCTCTTTCCAGTTAGCCAGAGTGGCATCACGGCACGATTTGAATCGATCCTCGGTGGCGCCCATGCCAACGTAATTGATTTGCAGTTTTTCTACGGTTTTTCCCGCCTCCCGAGGCAGCAGCAGAATCGCAAACGTATGGTCAGCCTGTATTCCAAGCAAAACATTGGGGTACAAGGCCAGGTATTCAGCATGGGTTATCTTGTCCTCTGGCCATTCCGTGAATTTCGGCAGCGTTTCCTCAGCAACGGGTGTCGGCGTGTAATTGTAACTGCCCTGCCCCGACACATTTTCGCCGCCCACAATGTTGTAGTGCTGCGTTAGCGGAGAAATTCGATTGAGTTCGGGATGAACCCAAGGCAGGTGATATGCCTCGCAAAAATTCTCAACCGGCAGTTTCCAGTTAGCTTCTACTGGCAGTTCCATGTGGCTTCCCGACTCCGCTGACGCGACCTGATCGAGACCGTTGTCGCCCGTCAGCGCCTCCCATCGAGTGGCCAACGGCTCGATGAAGTCAGCAAACGGTTCTGCTGTGCCACACAGGTTGACAAAAACAATGTCCATCCAGACGGCACTGGCAATACTTTTCAATCCATGGTTGTCCCGACTGAATCCTTCGCAATCATGCACATCAACTCCACCGATGTGCGGCGTAGCCTTGAGCGCCCCATCCAGATCATATGACCATGAGTGGTAACGGCAACGGATGACAGTCCTGACAGGCTTTTCGTCCTCCATGAGCAGCATGCCGCGATGACTACAAACGTTATGAAAAACTTTTATCTCTCCTTGCAGATTGCGAATGACCAGCAAGGGCAATCCCATAAAATTCACCGGTTTCGCAAAACCTGGCGCCGGCAGCTCACTGCCGAATGCAATTCCTGCCCAGGTTTTACCAATCACAGCATCCCGATCACAACGAAAATACTCATCCGTCGTGTAGGAATCATTCAACAGTCCGCGTGCCTCGTTAGTGGCGCGCAATACGTCGTCCAGTGATTCGTTCAAATTATTCGTCGCTTTCTGCAATTGTCGAACAGGCGCTTGGGTTTTGAGAAGGCCGCCAAAATACCAGTAGAAACGAGTCCGGTCACCTGATGTTGTATCAATATCAGCATCAGCCGCTCCAGCGATAGCGAACTGTAATTATATGGCCCGAGGAAGTGTTTGATCACAGAAACACGTATGGAAATCGTTGAGGCGCAACTAGAGGTCGCTTCTGGTCAGAACGATGTCGCTCCTGGCCAAGCATGCGGCTGAAATCTGGCACAAACTGGCACGCTGGCAAGCCTTCAGCAACACGAACGATAGCGGCCTGACCGGATGCCGGGGAGCAAGATGAGCGAAAGACCAAAACGAAGAGGACGAGGGGCTGGTCGCGAGGCCAAGCGCGCGGCGCGCCAGGCCGCGCCCCTGACGTTGGCCCCATATATAGATCGCAAGATCCCGTATTACGAGGTACTTGACGAAGATGCTCTGATCACCATCGAGCACAATGCCGACACTGTACTCGAAGAAATTGGTATTGAGTTTCGTGAGTTTCCCGAAGCGCTCGTCCTCCTGAAAGCTGCCGGCGCGGACGTCGACGGCGAACGCGTTCGGTTTCCGCGCGGTATGTGCCGCGAAATTATCCAGGCGTCGGCGCCATCCGAGTACACGCAGCATGCTAGAAACCCGGAGCGCAACGTCATCATCGGCGGCGACAGGACGGTCCTGGTTCCCGCTTATGGCTCTCCGTTCATCCGCAATCTGGACGAGGGTCGGCGCTACGCCACGATTGAGGATTTCCGGAATTTCGTGAAGCTCGCCTACATGAGTCCGAATATTCATCATTCCGGCGGCACGATATGCGAGCCCGTGGATATCCCGGTTAATAAGCGCCACTTCGACATGATTTACAGTCATATAAAGTACAGCGACAAGCCTTTTATGGGGTCAGTCACGCAACCGGACCGGGCGCAGGACACTGTCAACATGGCAAAGATCGTATTTGGCGACGAGTTTGTGGAGCAGAACACGGTTATCACCAGTCTTATTAATGCCAACTCACCGATGACGTTCGATGCCACGATGCTGGGTGCCGCAACTGTTTATGCGCGGCATAACCAGGCGACGATGATCTCTCCTTTCCTGCTTGCCGGCGCAATGTCACCGGTAACCGTAGCCGGTACGGCGACACAAATTCTTGCAGAAGCTTTAGCCGGCATCACCTACGTGCAACTGGTCCGGCCCGGAGCGCCCGTGATTTTCGGCACCTTTGCGGCAGCAGTTTCAATGCAGTCCGGGGCGCCGACGTTCGGCACTCCTGAACCAGCCCTCATCATGTATGTGGCCGCTGCGCTCGCGAGACGCCTGGGTCTGCCGTTTCGCAGTGGCGGCGGATTGTGTGGTTCAAAAATTCCGGATGCACAGGCAGCTTACGAATCGGCCAACACCCTGCAGACGTCTGCGCTCGCCGGTGTAAACTTTATGTTGCACACGGCTGGATGGCTGGAGGGTGGACTCGTGATGGGATACGAAAAGTTCATCATGGATGCTGACCAGGCTGGCATGATGGCGGCGTTTCTTCGCGGGGTCGACATGACTGAGGATGGCCAGGCGATGGACGCCTTGCGCGAAGTCGGACCGGGCTCGCATTTTCTCGGTGCTGCCCACACGCAGGCGCACTTCGAAAAGGCGTTCTACCGTTCAGACATTGCCGACAACAACAGCTTTGAGCAATGGGAAGAGGACGGGTCAATGGACGCAGCACAACGCGCGAACGGAATCTGGAAATCAATGCTGCAGGATTACGAGTTACCGCCACTGGATCCGGCTGTCGACGAAGCGCTCATTGACTACGTCAGCCGCCGAAAAGCAGAATTCCCGGACCAGAATTACTGAACCGCGCTTTGCAGGCACGTATTTTTGAAATCTCCTCAAGATGCACATGTATGACTCGTATACGCACCACTTCATCGTCGAATTTGCCTTTTGTGACTCCCGCCCGGGAACGGTTCGGCGCGGTCCGCCCGGCAAGGTGACTGCGTGAACAAGAAGGTGACATTTACAGCCATGGATCACGGAACCCAGGCTGACTACGACCTGGTTTTCGCGGACGAGGCTGCCAAGGTCGGGCAGTTTGCCGACCGGATCCTTGGCTGGCTGCGGGACATGGATGGCGACTCGCCGTATCAAATCACGCGCCTCGAACACAGCCTGCAATCGGCGACCCGCGCCGAACGTGACGGCGCCGACGACGAAACCGTTATTTGCGCGCTGCTGCACGATATTGGCGACGTACTTGCGCCCGCCAATCACTCGGAAGTGGCAGCGGCACTTCTCGCGCCCTATGTCAGTGAGAAAAACCACTGGATCGTGAAACATCATGGGCTGTTCCAGGGCTACTACTGGTTTCAATTCATGGGGGAGGATCGGAATGCGCGGGATCGGTATCGCGATCACGAGCACTACCAGGCCTGTGTCGACTTCTGCGCGAACTGGGATCAGCCTTCGTTTGACCCCGATTACGATACACTCCCACTCGAGCACTTCGAGACGCGCATCCGTGAGCTCTTTGCCAGGGAGCCGAGGTCATTTTTTTAAGCATGCGCGGCGAGAATTAAAAACATAAAGAGTCAGTTCGATGGGAAATAACGGAATGAAATCTCAGGCACGTGTTGTCGTCATTGGTGGCGGCGTTGTCGGTGTCAGCGCCTTGTATCACCTGGCCAAAAAGGGTTGGGGAGACGACGTCGTGTTGCTGGAGAAAGCCGAGCTCACCTCTGGATCCACATGGCACGCCGCCGGACTTCTGCCTCTTTTTAATATGAGCTACAGCGTTGGGCAGGTACACAAATACTCGGTCAAACTTTACCGTGAGCTTGAAGAGGAGACCGGTCAGCCGGTCGGTTTCAGCCAGGTCGGAAACTTGCGACTGGCGATGAACGATGACCGAATGGATGAGTACTATCAGTATGCAGCGACCGCAAAAACCATCGGCATTGACGTTCGTTTCCTGACACCTGCAGAAATT
>CAJQPR010000128.1 GCA_905480255.1 uncultured Woeseiaceae bacterium
CAGTGGTGAAGTGTTAACCCTCGAAAACCCGGCCAAACTGCCGCCGGTCAATAAAATCGTTGAAGTACGTGAGCCTATCATCCAGGCCGATGTGCTGGTGCCTCAAACTTATGTAGGCTCTGTAATTGGTTTATGCGAGGAGAAACGCGGCAGACAACTGGGGATGCAGTACCTCGGTGCTCAGGTCTCAATTCAGTATGAACTGCCACTATCGGAAGTAGTGCTTGATTTTTTCGACCGCTTGAAATCAGTCAGCCGGGGTTACGCATCCTTTGATTACCATTTTTTGCGGTTCACCGAGGGGCCTTTTGTTCGTGTTGATGTTCTGATAAATGGTGAAAGGGTAGACGCACTTTCGCTGATCATGCATCGTGACCATGCCCAGCGGCGCGGTCGTGAACTGGCTGTCAGTATGAAGGAGCTGATTCCAAGGCAGATGTTCGACGTCGCGATCCAGGCTTCCGTTGGTGCACAGGTTATCGCACGAACAACCGTCAAAGCCTTACGCAAGAATGTTACCGCAAAGTGTTATGGCGGGGACGCGTCACGTAAACGCAAGTTACTGGAGAAGCAAAAAGCCGGCAAGAAACGTATGAAACAAATTGGCTCCGTCGAGATTCCGCAGGAAGCATTTCTTGCGGTGCTGCGAGTCGACAAATAAGAGACTGAATTTTGAGTATAAACCTTGCACTGATTCTAACGATTTTGACGGCGGTCACCGGCGTCGTGGTCCTGTTCAACCGTCTGTACTACATGAAGAAGGTTCCGCCAGGCGAGAATGGCAATGTCGTCGTTGACACTGTCATTGAATATTCGCGTTCTTTCTTTCCAGTACTTTTGTTTGTTCTTGTCGTTCGTTCATTCATTTTCGAGCCCTTCCGGATTCCCTCTGGGTCCATGATGCCGACGCTCATTAACGGCGACTATATATTTGTTCAGAAATTTGCTTACGGGCTTCGCTGGCCGGTAATCGAAAAGAAGTTTTATGAGACCAATGAACCCGCAAGAGGGGACGTGGTGGTGTTTCGTCTGCCGTCTGACCCCAGTATCAATTACATCAAACGCGTGGTTGGATTGCCGGGCGACGTCATTGTCTATGACAACGCGCGCCTGACGATCAATGGCCAGTTGATGCCGCTGGCGGAATATAAGGACATCGAAACGGAAGTTGAAGGCTTCTTCTACCGGGAGAGCCTCGATGAGCGCGAGCACGCCATTCGCCACAGTGTTGAAATTCTTGGGGATTCAGGCGCCACTCCGCGCTTGCGTGTCTACGAGGTGCCCGAGGGTCATTATTTTATGATGGGCGACAACCGTGACAACAGTCAGGACAGCCGCTATATCGGGCCTATTCCGGAGACTCACCTGGTCGGTGAGGCCGTTCGCATCTGGATGCACATGGAAGGCATTGAATGGCCGAACTGGGGCCGTATTGGCACGAAGATTCAATAATGTGGTGCAAGTCACTGATTTTGCCGCTAATATCGCGTCTAATTTGACAAATAATTGCGACTTTTCAGTTACTTATTGAATTCCGGAGTGAAGCAAATGAACGGTTCTCTCAAGTCATACCTGGCCCCGTCACGCGAAAGAGGTATGACCACGGTTGGATTCCTGATCCTCATCGCGTTCGTTGGCTTGTTTGCGTTTGCTGCCCTTCGGTTGACTCCGATTTACCTGAACTACATCAAGGTCAACGGTGTGCTAGATGGCGTGTATGAAGAATTCGACAGCCAGAACCCTTCTCGCGCCGCATTGCGGACGTCGATCGGCCGTCGTTTTGACGTTGAAAGTGTCAGCGTCATTTCTGAAAGAGACGTCAAAGTGACCCCAGATGATGGCGGTTTCCTGGTGGCGGCACAGTACGACCATACGACCCCGTTCATCGGTAACCTGTTCTTTACGGTCAAATTCGACAAGTCAGTCCTCGTTCGCCGCTGATCGCGGCAGGCCGAATCAATTTTTTTAAACGGTCCGGACCTTACTCAGGTCCGCAAACCGACTATAATTGCGCCGGATTGAAACCCAACCGCTAACCCGAGCGTACTGTCTTGCAAAAAGCCGCCGCATGGCTGAAGAAAACCCTGGACTACGAATTTTCGAATGAAGAGCTGCTGCAAAGGGCTCTGACGCATCGTAGTTCTGCGGGAGATAACAATGAGCGCCTTGAGTTCCTTGGCGATTCGGTCCTGCAGGTGATCATCTCCGAGTACGTATTTCAAGAGCGTCCCGATGCAAGCGAAGGCCGATTGAGCAGGCTGCGTTCGTCTTTGGTCAAAGACAGCACACTCAGTGAGATTGCTACCGAACTGGGGATAGGAGAGCACCTGATCCTTGGGTCCGGCGAAAAGAAGACCGGCGGTCATAGACGTGCGTCTATACTGGCTGATGCCGTTGAAGCAGTTTTCGGCGCGGTGTATCTCGATTCCGGTTTCGACGGAGCGAAAGCGCTGATTTTCCGCGTGTATGGTGACCGAATGAAGAACTTGCCAAAGGGCGGGGAATTACGGGACCCGAAATCTCGCCTTCAGGAATACCTGCAAGGTCGAAAGCTCGAATTGCCCAACTACAGCCTGGTGAAAGTGACCGGCAAAGCGCACCAGCAGTCCTTCGAAGTAGATTGCACTATCCCGGAACTTAGCCTCCGGACTGAAGGCGGCGGTACAACCCGCAGGGATGCAGAACAAGATGCAGCGTTGAAGATGCTCGCGCTGACCGAGGTAAATGGTGACTAAGAACGCTTTCCGCTGTGGATTCATTGCGGTTGTCGGCCGGCCGAATGTGGGCAAATCGACGCTAATCAATACCATTCTTGGTAGCAAGGTTAGCATCGTGACGCCAAAACCTCAGACTACCCGGCATCGAATACTTGGCGTTGACTCGCATGACGATTACCAGGCGATCTATATCGATACGCCCGGAATTCATCGTCAGGCAAACAAGGCAATGAACCGGTTGATGAATCGTACGGCCGCGAACGCCCTCATCGATGCCGATCTTGTTCTATTCATGACCGAGGCCAATCGCTGGACACCTGAGGATGAAGATGTCCTCAAGCGGCTCGAATCGGTCAACGCTCCTGTAGTGGCGTTGCTTAACAAGATCGATAGGGTACATCCGAAGGAGATACTTCTTGCAGCGCTTGCGACGATGTCTGAGCGTCGTAAATTCGCCGAGGTCATTCCTATCTCGGCGCGTCGCAGGGACGGCTTGGCGGCACTGGATGAGTTGGTACCTGGATATCTGCCGGAATCGGAACCGCTGTTTCCTGAAGATATGGTCACAGATCGCAGCAAAGATTTCCGTGCGGCAGAGGTCGTGCGGGAGAAGCTGACTCTGGCGCTGCGCCAGGAGATTCCGTATGGGCTAACGGTACAGATAGAACGATTTGAGACAGATGAAAACGGCGTCGCCATTCACGCCGTAATCTGGGTCGAAAAAGATAGTCAAAAAGGCATCGTTGTTGGTAAGGGCGGGGGTCTTCTTAAGAAAATCGGGCGTGCTGCGAGGCTTGAGCTAAAGGACGAATATGGTGTCCCGGTTCACCTTGAAATGTGGGTGAAGGTCAAAGACAACTGGGCTGACAGTGAGCGGGACCTTTTGCGTCTTGGTTATGAGTCTCCGTGAGCAGCAAGCGCGTTCAGAATGAGCCAGCCTGGTTGCTGCACCACCGGCCGTTTCGTGATTCAAGCCGAATTCTCGATGTACTAAGTCGGGACCACGGCAGGCTTTCGCTGGTTGCCCGGGGCAGTCGCTCCGCCAGGTCAAAGCTAAAGGGCATCCTGCGCCCGTTTCTCCCCCTGCAGCTTTCCTGGGTCATTCGATCCGATCTGGGGACGCTGACCGGCGCGGAGATGGATGGAGCGCCAATATCTCTTACGGGTGATGCGCTTTTGTCCGGCTACTATGTCAACGAGCTCATTCTCAACCTGCTGCACCGTCACGATCCGCAACCAGAAATCTATTCGGTGTATCGCCGCACGATCAGTAATCTCAAGAACCCTGCTGCCGTGGCTGTGGCATTGCGCCGGTTTGAGATGGAAACCCTGGGTCTGCTTGGCTATGCGCTCAATCTCGATCATGATACGCAGACCGGCAGGGAGCTTGACCCGGATTCGCGATATGAATATCGCGCAGGAGAAGGGCCGGCGCCCGCTGGCGACCGTGAGGGGCCGATGGTGTTTACCGGCAACGAGCTTGGCGCTGTTGCGCGACAAGAGTTCGAGAATCCGGAAACACTAAGAAATGCCGGAGCTTTGCTGCGGAACGTCATCGCGTGGCACCTGGACGGCAAAGAGCTGAAAAGCCGAAAAGTTCTGAAAGAGATGCGCCGCGCCGCGGATAGCCGCAGTTAGGGATTGCAGGAAATGAAAGAATTACATCTGGGTGTCAACGTCGACCATGTGGCGACACTGCGTCAGGCTCGGGGTACAAATTATCCCGATCCGGTAGAGGCGGCGCTGATTGCGGAACGAGCGGGCGCAGACAGCATCACATTGCACTTACGTGAGGATCGCCGTCATATTCAGGATCATGATCTCGGCCGTCTTCAGGCGCTTATGCAAACGCATATGAACCTGGAGATGGCTGTGACGGACGAAATGGTGAATATTGCAGCGGGCCTTCACCCCAGCGACTGCTGCCTGGTGCCGGAGAAAAGAGAAGAATTGACGACAGAAGGTGGGCTGGATGTTGCCGGGCAAATGGGCAAAGTCGGCGCCGCCTGTCAGGCGCTTGCGGAAAACGACATACGTGTGTCTTTGTTTATCGATCCGGATCATCGACAGCTGGATGCTGCGAAGCAGGTCGGCGCACCCGTCGTGGAACTGCACACCGGCGCCTATGCAGATGCCGACGGAGCGGCGCAAAAAGAAGAGCTGTCTCGGGTAGTCGAGGCAGCGGCCTACGGCGAGAGTATCGGTCTGATCATCAATGCGGGGCACGGTTTGCATTTTGAGAATGTCGGGCCGATCGCGGCAATTCCCCAAATTGTCGAACTGAATATTGGTCACGCGATCGTTGCCCGATCGGTCTTTGATGGACTCACAGTCGCTGTGACTGAAATGAAACGCCTGATGTCCCAGGCACGGGCAGCGTAAAAGAACGATCATGATTTACGGTGTCGGAACAGACCTTGTCGAGCTTGTGCGCGTACAGGAGACATACGATCGGTTTGGGACGCACTTCGTCGACCGGTTGTTGATGGACGAAGAGAGGGAGCTCTTTGATAAGAACAAGTGGCCGGTGAGATTCCTTGCCATGCGCTTTGCGGCCAAGGAGGCGACGGTCAAGGCGATGGGCACGGGTTTTGCCAATGGCGTATGGATTCGGGACGTTGGCATTGTTAACAGCCCATGGGGGCGGCCCGAGATTATCTGGTCGGAACGTGGCCAGAAACGCTGCGCTGAGCTGGGCATTGGGAAAGGCCATGTCAGCCTGACTGATGACGCCGGTCTGATCATGGCATTTGCGGTGGTCATGCAAGCAGGTTTTGATTAGTAACTACATTAAAAAAGTGTCGTAATGCATTGTTTTTCATTTGATATTGAGACGATTCCCGATGTCGACTTTGGTCGTCGAATGTGGAATCTTGATGGCCTGTCCGATGCTGACGTTGGCACGGCTATGACCTTTATGCGGCAGCAGAAAACTGGCTCGGATTTTCTGCCGTTGCATGTTCAGCGTGTCGTCGCGATTTCGGTGGCATTTCGGACGGGCGACAGTTTCCGCGTCTGGACGCTTGGGGATCGCGACGCCGATGAAGCTGAGATTATTCGCCGCTTCTATGAGGGTATCGAAAGATATTCGCCGGAACTGGTGTCATGGAACGGCAGCGGATTTGATCTGCCAGTACTGCACTATCGCGCGCTGAAACATGGAATTCAGGCGCCACGATACTGGGAGATGGGCGATAACGATCGCGAGTTTCGTTACAACAATTACCTCAGCAGATTTCACTGGCGCCACATTGACCTGATGGACGTTCTGGCAGGCTTTCAGATGCGCGGCCGGGCAAGCCTCGACCAGATGGCCGTCATGCTGGGCTTTCCCGGCAAGCTTGGGATGAGTGGCGATAAAGTCTGGCCGTGCTGGCTGGACGGCGGAATTGATGAGATTCGCAATTATTGCGAGACAGACGTCCTGAACACCTACCTGGTCTACCTGCGATTCGAGTTTATGCGCGGCAATATTGACGCTGTGGGTCTGGAGAAAGAATATGATCTGGTCAGATCCACGCTCCAGTCAATGGACCAGGAGCATTTGAATCAATTCCTCGACGCCTGGCCGGCTGACTGACCGTAATGGCGAGGAAGAAACGCGAGCCGGAAACGGCCGTTATTGGATCAGTAACTCACGATGGCCGTGGCATTGCGGACGTGTCCGGGAAAAAAGTATTTGTCTCAGGTGCACTCGAGGGAGAAACCGTCCGGTTTCAGCGGCGAAAACGCCGCCGCAACTACGATGAAGCACAGCTTCTTGAGGTTATTGAGCCTTCCGCTGATCGCATAGAGCCACGCTGCGCCGTGTTCGGCGCCTGTGGCGGTTGCTCTTTGCAGCACATCAGTGCCGACAATCAGCGGCTCATAAAGCAAAGAACACTGGCAGACAGTCTGCAACGCATTGGACGTGTGGAGCCGGACTCCTGGCTTGATCCTCTCTATGACGATTCTGCAGATGGCGGCTGGCACTATCGTCGACGGGCGAGGCTCGCGGTCAAAGACGTTGCTGCGAAGGGCCGGGTGCTGGTTGGATTTCGCGAGGCGCATGCGCCATATGTTTGTGATATGCACCGCTGTGAAGTGCTCGCGCACCCCGTCGATGACCTGATTGATCCGTTAAGCCAGTTAATCGAGGGTATGAGCATCAGCAACCGGCTTCCACAGATAGAAGTTGCGGTCGCCGATAACGTCATAACGCTGGTCTTCCGGGTTCTCGACCCGCCTTCGGATGCGGACATGGCGGCTATTGTCGAGTTTGCTGGGAAACATAAAGTTCAGGTCTCATTGCAGACCGGTGGGCCGGGCACTATCCAAGCAGTTGATACCGGTGTGGCATCGATTCCTCTGCAATATGCTCTGCCGGAGTTTTCGGTCAACATTGAATTTGGCGCCACGGATTTCGTGCAGGTCAACGGACCTGTGAACAGGCTGATGGTGTCAAAGGCCGTTGAATTGCTCGATGTCGGAGAGAGTCACCGTGTTCTCGATTTGTATTGTGGCATCGGCAATTTTTCCTTGCCGCTCGCGAGAAGAGCCGGCTATGTTCTTGGTGTGGAAGGTGAGGCTCACCAGGTCAGTCGCGGACAGCAAAATGCCGCCCTGAACAACATCGAAAATTGCGAATTTCGCCAAGCGGACCTTAACGAGATTGACGGGCGCGAAGCCTGGCTGAAGAAAGGCTGGGACAGGCTGTTACTTGATCCGGCGCGCAGCGGCGCACAGGAAGTAATTGCCAATATCGGGACCGTGGGCGCACCGCGAATTGTTTATGTGTCATGCCATCCGGGAACGCTCGCCCGCGATGCCGGAATTCTCGTGCACGAGCAGGGCTATAAGCTGGAAGCCGCAGGGATTATTGACATGTTTCCTCACACGGGACACGTAGAATCCATCGCGGTTTTCCAGAAAGGCTAGTGAAAATAGATATTTACAGGATTTTTGACTAACCTTCAGGAATGGCCTTGGGACCGGTAATGCTGGATATAGAGGGATTGACCCTCACACCCGCGGATCGCGACCTGCTGCGCGAGCCGGCGGTGGGTGGTGTGATCCTGTTTACCCGCAATTATGAGTCTCCGGCACAGCTGGCTGACCTCGTTGCGGCCATCCGTGCGGTTCGCAGTCCGCCACTTCTAATCGCTGCAGATCATGAAGGCGGCAGGGTGCAGCGGTTTCGTGAGGGTTTTACCGCCGTGCCCCCAATGCGGCAGATCGGACGTCAATATGACAGCGATCCGGGCGCCGCAGCGTCGCTTGCCAGGACCGCGGGCTGGGTTGTCGCCTCCGAACTTCGAGCAATGGATATCGATCTTTCCTTTACGCCCTGTGTAGATCTCGACTGGGGCGTCAGCGAAATAATCGGTAACCGGGCATTTCATCGCAGCGCGAATGTGGTCGCGGAGCTTGCCGCAGCATATTGTCGGGGATTGAGAGAGGGCGGCATGGCAGCAGTCGCCAAACACTTTCCGGGACACGGCGCAGTCGTCCCCGATTCACATCAGCAATTGCCGGTTGATCGAAGGAGTTTCAGTGATTTGCTGGATGACATGCGACCTTACGAGAAGCTTGTCGGAAGCCGCCAGCTGGCGGGTGTGATGCTGGCTCATATCGTTTATTCGGAAATGGATTCCATGCCGGCTGGTTTTTCGAATTACTGGATTCAAAACCAGCTGCGATCTCAACTCGGTTACGACGGGGCCGTTTTTTGCGATGATCTGAGTATGAAAGCGACGATACCCTACGGATCAAT
Organism: uncultured Woeseiaceae bacterium; assembly: GCA_905480255.1. Lineage (GTDB taxonomy): Bacteria > Pseudomonadota > Gammaproteobacteria > Steroidobacterales > Woeseiaceae > SZUA-117. The sequence continues at coordinate 8,470 of CAJQPR010000128.1, forward strand.
GCCCACTCGCGCAAAACTCGCGCTTGACGCCGGTTGCGACATGGTCCTTGTATGCAATGATCGGGCGGCGGCCAGCAGAACTGTGGCTGCTCTGCGCGAGTATTCCAATCCGCTGTCACTGGTCAGGCTCGCCCGCCTGCACGGAACGGGTCATGTCCTGCGTGAAACCTTGCTGGCCAGCGACGAATGGCAGGCAGCAACAGATCATCTGTTTCACGGCCTTGATGTGCCCCGACTAACCCTGGACTCCTAGATCGGATGGCAATGTCTGGCAAGCAATATGCGGTTATCGCCGGGAGCGGCTTTCGCTCATTCGGTAACGATTCCGCTGGCATAACAGTCAGTACCAGTTTCGGCAATCCATCCGGCCCGATTCGCGAACTCCAGTATGACGATCACATAGTCTATTTGCTGCTGCGGCACGGTGATGAACTACTGATCCCGCCGCATGCGATCAACTATCGCGCAAATATGAAGGCGTTGCAGCAACTGGAAACAGACTGTGTCATCGCTATGAATACAGTCGGCGTAATCTCCAGCAATATTCATCCGGGTCAGGTTGTGGTTCCCGACCAGTTGATTGACTACACATGGGGGCGGAATCACAGCATCTATGAGGGTGTCGAAAAACTCGAACACATTGACCTGACAAATCCGTTTTCAGAGCACCTGCGTCAGGAAGTCCTGAAGGCCGCTCGGCATTCCGGCGTGAGTGTGCACAATGGAGGTGTCTACGCAGTAACGCAGGGCCCCAGGCTTGAAACCGCTGCTGAAGTGGACAGGCTGGAGCGGGATGGCGTGGACTATGTGGGTATGACGGCAATGCCCGAGGCGGCGCTTGCCAGGGAGCTTGGCATGGACTACGCGTGTCTGTCACTGGTCGTAAACTACGCGGCAGGCCGCGGTGAAAAGTCCATTCACGCTGACATTGAAGCGAGTACGATAACCGCGAAAATGCAGGCGATGAAAGTATTGAGAGTGTTTTTCGGAGTCATGGAAGAATGACAGAGTTGAAACGCGATGTGCTTGAGCAACTGATAGAAGGATCAGCCGAGCCAATATTCGTGGCAAGGGTCGATCGTCCCGATTGGCCTGTTGTCCTTTGTAACCCGGCATTCAGTTCTCTTTCCGACAACCTGCCCGTCATCGGAAAGCCACTTGCGGATGTTTTTGAAGACCTGGTCGGGCGGGAACTGGCGGTTGAAATCAGTGAGAACGTGCGCAGTGGTCACGAAACGACAATCGCGGTGGAGTTGGGCAGTCGAGAGTTCCTTCTTGTACTAAAGCCACTTTCGTCTCCGGACGCCGATGCGCGATTCTACGCCGCATACTGGCGTGGAACTGCCGGTGGCACGCTGGCGGTTGACACAGAAATTCAACAGGCGCTGCTTAAGGCGAAACGGCGTATCCGGGACCTTTCCCGAGATGACCCTGTAACCGGCTTGCTGAATTCAAATACATTTATTGAGGTTCTGAATCATGACTGGGCCGTGGCTGCACGAGAGAAGTCCAGCCTTGCGTTGGTCTCGTTCACACTCAATGACTTCGCGGAATACCTCGAAGTCTTCGGCCGGCACGCTTCGGATTCCTGCATGAGACGGGTCGCACAGGCGATCCGCCGTTGCCTTCGTCGTGCCAGTGATGTGGCGGCCCGCATTGAAACAAGCGACGGTGACTGCCTGGTCGTTCTTTCGCATTCGTCTGATGCAAATGCCGTCAATGACTTCGCGGCGAAGATTTCGGCAGCGGTCCGTGAGCTGGGCTTGCATCACCCGCGGTCGAGAGAATCGAAATTCGTAACGGTCTCGTACAAGACGCGTGTAATGGAGGCGGGAAAAGACAAAGAGTCTGCTGAGGATTTTCTCGCAACAGTATCTTGAAGAAAAGCGTCTAGTTGATACCGCCGGGCAGGAGGTCGTTGGTAGTGTCCGGTTCGACCTCGGATTCATCTTCTTCGACTCTTGTAATTTTCGCAATCACACCGAATTTAGGATGATCGTAATAGCGCAGTTCTCCGTTGCGGACAATCCTGTCTTCCTGGATCCGATAGAAGGTCGACGGTGTGATGAACTGAGGGTCGAAACTGTTCGCAGTGCGTGATTGATCGTCACCGTAATAACGAACGGATTCCTGACTGCTTGTCATTCTCTGCGGGCTTTTTTCCTCAAGCGCTAAATCCAGAACAAGGTGCAGGAAACGGCTCAGGTACAGCGTCACGGTGCCGTTCAAACGCAGTGGAGGATCGCCAATTCGCCGTAGCTTGAGTGTGGTTGCTGCTTCCTTTTCGACGGTGGGTTGTATCCAGGCGGTATGCATGAGCGGTTGATAGGCATCAAGCCTGACAAGCTTTTGGTAGATCTCCGTGAGGACAAACTCTTCGGGATCAAGAAGGATATGACCGGACTGCTCGTAAGTCACGATTTCCTCCAGTTCCTGGTCAAGCAATTCGATTTCTTCCAGTCCGCCTTCCTCTGCCGGTAATTCGTCTTCAGGTTCGAGAGCTGGTGCCAGTGGGTCCGGTCCCAGCATGACTTGGCCACCTTCAAGCGGGGTAGAAAGGTCCCCTGTGAACGTGCCATCGGCAGGTATTTCGTCGGGAATAATCAGTTCTTCCGGCTGGAATATTTCAACGCTTCCCGCCGCTGCTCCGACGTATTGAAAGACAATCATCTCAACGGAGTAACGCCGGATTTCTTCCGCTTCAGTCTCGAGAATTGCAGCATTCGGCACGGTTTGCTGCTGCCCGCCGGCTACTGCGGAAATCAGGGTCAGCAATGCTGTGGCGGCGAAAACGACAGTTCGGTGTGGCCGCATATGCAATCTGTATTCAGTCATGTTGAACAACGTATCAGGAAGCCTCTTAATCAGATTGGACATCACTAGTCGCCAGTGTTTCCAGTAAATTCTCGATATGTCCGAATCGTTTTTCCGGATTTGTCAGGTCCAGCCGGAACTTTAGTCGATGTGCTCCGCTTAAGCGATAGATATCACCCTGATTTTGCACGAGATTCACGAGCGCAACAGGATCTGAATTCGTTTGCTCGCCAAAAACCAGGTAGCCGCCCTGATCCGATGCGTCGATCTTCTCGATACCCAATACGATGGCATTGAGCTTGATGGCGGCAATTCTCATCTGGCTCCGGGCGGCATCGGGCAGGAGACCAAATCGATCAATCAGCTCTACCTGCAGTTCTCTGAGTTCCGCGCGACTTCTGGCACTGGCAATTCGTTTGTAAAGGATCAGCCGCAGATGAACGTCCGGCACGTAGTCCTCCGGAAGGAGTGCCGGAACGTGCAGGTTGATCTCCACGCCAGCGTTGAGGGGTTTGTCCAGATCTGCGACCTCACCTCGTTTAAGCGCGTCTACAGCGCGACCGAGCAGTTCCGTGTACAGGGAAAAACCGATTTCCTGAATCTGCCCGCTCTGGGTATCGCCCAGCAATTCGCCGGCGCCACGAATTTCCAGGTCGTGGGTCGCCAGTGTAAATCCGGAACCGAGATCTTCGAGCGAATCGATGGCTTCAAGCCGTTTGACTGCATCTGCTGTCATCGCTGCTTTCGGCGGTGCGACCAGGTAGGCATACGCCCGATGGTGTGATCGCCCGACGCGTCCGCGAAGCTGGTGCAATTGCGCCAGACCGAAACGGTCGGCCCGGTTAATGATGATCGTGTTGGCGGTCGGAACGTCGATGCCGGATTCAACAATCGTCGTGCAAAGGAGCACATTGAAGCGGCGATGATAAAAGTCGAGCATTACCTGTTCGAGTTCTCGTTCCGGCATCTGGCCGTGACCGATTCGGATTTCGGCTTCGGGGACGAGTTTTTGCAGGCGATCTTCGATGTTGGCGATGTCTTCAACCCGGTTATGGATGAAGTAGACCTGGCCGCCGCGCTTGATCTCGCGAAGACAGGCCTCGCGAATGACGACATCGTTCCATTCGCTCACAAAAGTCTTTACCGAAAGGCGCTCCGCCGGTGGTGTCGTTATGAGGGACATTTCGCGCAAGCCGCCAAGCGACATATTCAATGTGCGCGGAATCGGTGTCGCCGTCAGGGTCAGTACGTCGATTTCGCTACGCAGCGATTTAATTGCTTCCTTGTGGCGGACGCCAAAGCGATGTTCCTCGTCAACGATCACCAGACCGACGTCTTTGAAATCCTTTGTATGCTGCAAAAGGCGGTGCGTGCCTATGACAATGTCGACGCCTCCGGAACGCAAGCCTGCGACGATGTCTTTGGCCTGTTTTGCTGTGCAGAACCTGGACAGGACCTCGACTCGAACGGGCCAGTCGGCGAATCTGTCGCGGAAAGTCTGACCATGTTGTTGGGCGAGCAACGTTGTCGGAACCAGGATGGCAACCTGTTTGCCACCATGAACTGCAGCAAAACTCGCTCTTAGTGCGACTTCCGTTTTGCCGAACCCCACATCGCCGCAAACGACACGATCCATAGGTTGAGTTGACTCGAGGTCGGCCAGTACTTCCTTGATGGTTCGATCCTGATCGTCGGTCAATTCGAACGGAAAACCGTTTTCAAATGCCCGGTACTCTGATTCCGGCCAACGGAACCGGTGTCCTGGCCGTGCTGCGCGTCTTGCATATACATCAAGTAGTTCTGCGGCCACATCACGGATGCGAGCTATGGCGCGTTTTTTTGCTTTCGACCACTGGTCACTGCCGAGCCTGTGCAGAGGCGCGTTTTCAGGCGAGGCGCCTGTGTACCTGGAGATCAGGTCCAGTGCGTGAACCGGCACATATAGCTTGTCACCGTCCGCGTATTCGAGATGCAGGAACTCAGCTTCGACGCCTCCTGTCTCGAGGCTGGTCAGTCCCAGGTAACGACCAACGCCATACTCGGAGTGCACGACGGGTGAACCGGGCTCCAGATCGTTGAGCTGTCGAATGATTGTTTCAGGATCGCGTTCTGCACGACGCTTGCGATTTCGTTGCTGTGGTTTTTCGCCGAACAACTGGTGTTCGCTGACAATGGCCAGGCGGTTTTCCGGCAGTAGCACGCCATTTTCGATTGGCGCAATTGCAATGCCAATTCGTTGCTCACTGTCGATGAAGGACTGCCAGTCATCAAACCGCGAAGCACTGATACTGCGACCGGCCAACAGCTCAACAACCACTTCGCGGCGACCGGCAGAGTCCGCCGTGAACATTACCCTGCCCGGGAACGAGTCCAGAAACTGCATCAGGGAGGCTGCTGCGTCTTCGTAACGGGCTTCCACCCTGATTGCCGGGGGAAGGCGAGTCGGTATGTTGATCGATGTACGGCTTTCCGCAACAGATTGGGCGCTATAGGCGATCTGCCGGAATCCGGCAAGCTTTGCGGTGACTTCGTTAGCCGGTGAAAAGCTCTCTGCGGGCTTCAGGATCGGGCGTTCAGTGTCGTGACGGCAGAGCTCGTATCTTTCTCCAATCTCGTCCCAGGTCTGTTCGAGAACCGGGGTCAGGTCCAACGGCGCAAGAATGATCGTATCCTTGGGCAGGTAATCAAGGAGGTTTGCGGTCGACTCGAAAAACATTGGCAGGTAGTACTCAATACCACCGTGCGCAATGCCATCGGAAACCTCACGGTAAACACGGGACGCCATGGGCCGGCCTTCGAACCGCTCACGGTACTGATGCCTGAAATGACGTATGCCATCTTCATCAAGCGGGATTTCGCGAGCCGGCAGGATGCGGACTGAATCAATCTTCTCCCCCGACAGCTGAGTGTCCGAGTCGAAATAGCGCAGCGTTTCAAGTTCGTCATCGAAAAAATCGATTCTAAGCGGCCGGTCGGACCCCATCGGGAAAACATCGAGCAACGAACCGCGAACCGCAAACTCCCCGTGTTCGTCTACCTGTGAGACCCGGAGGTACCCACAAGAGGCAAGAGAGTCAATGAACTCCTGTCGGTCCAGCGTCTGGCCCTGTTTCAGCTGCAGGGTTCTCGCTGCCACATAGTCGACCGGCGGCAGTCGTTGCAGCAGGACCGGGCTTGAAACAATGGTAATTCCATCCCGTTGTTGAGCAAGTGAACCAAGCACCCTCAGCCTTTGCGACACAATGTCCTGATGCGGGGAGAAGCTGTCATAGGGCAGGGTTTCCCATTCCACAAAATGTTCGACCGGCAATTCTGGTCCGGCGAACCAACGGATCTCCGCCTCGAGCTGATCGGCATGGCGGGGATCATTTGCGAGCAAGACAAGATGACGGCCCAGCAAGCTGGCGAGCTCGACCGCGGCAAGCGACGCACTTGCGCCTATCAGGCGTCCGAGCGCTGCGCCGGTGGTTGAGTCGGTTACATCATCGGCGAGTCGCAGGCGATCGATCGTTGCTGGATTGAAGAGTGTGGTCTTCGGCACAGGATTGACTGAATTCGGGGATTTCGGGGGCGCAAATTATGGCACAGACGAGAAATTACTTTCGCTCAACAAAAAAGCGCGCGGCCATCGCCGCGCGCTTTTTTAGAACTTGCTGGACTCGTCGCTTATTTGGAGACGGCGTGAATCACCTTGTCATACTCGAAGAAGACGACGAAACTGGCGTATTCCCACCGGGAAATCGGCGGATCACCTACAGCGTCGCGCATCGATTGAGGCGTGCCAAAATTTGCTTCGACGCTGGCCTGACTCATGCCACGGGTCGGCTTGCCGGCCTGATCGAAGGTCCCGGCGCGGTCGCCAGAGCTCATGTCGAGATTCTGGGCTCCTGCCCCCATCGCAATTCCCAGGGAAAGTGCGAAAACCAGTTTTGTAATGACCTTTGCCATTTGTGCCTCCGAAGCTACTCCCTGGCGACTATAACATCGCGGACAGGGCCAAAAAACAGTTGATTTGACAGGATTTTTACACTGTCGGGCCTGACTTCACGCTGACCTGGTTCTCACTATTGCCGCGCTCACCGGGTCGACCTTACCTTGGTCGCATTCACCGTGTGTCGAATGTGACACGGATCACAGTTTCGCGCCGCAAGCGACGCGCCCGATTGAGGTGGCAGCAGCCGTTTATGTGGTTTAATTCGCCGCATGATCAATGCTGCCGAACTCTTCGTCGGACTTCGCTACTTGCGGGCAAAAAGAAAGACGAGGTTCGTATCCTTTATTACTTTTATTTCACTGGCCGGAATAGCGCTGGGCGTCGCGGCGTTGATCGTAATCCTGTCGGTCATGAATGGTTTTGAAGGGGAGCTAAGGGATCGATTGCTAAGTATGACCGCACACGGCTATGTAACCGGTGATGATGGGACGATCAGTGACTGGAGTAAGGTAAAACAGACCGTTGATGAGGAGCCCGGGGTCCTCGCTGCAGCTCCTATCGTCGAAATGGAAGGCATGATTCGCACGGGCCGGTCCCTGAACGGAGTTCTCGTCCACGGGGTTTTGCCGGAAGATGAGAACGAGGTTTCCGGACGGACGATTCATTTCGTTGAGGGATCGCTGGACGTGCTTGTACCTGGTGAACGCAATATTGTGCTCGGACGTTTTCTGGCCATCGATCTCGGAGTCCGTATTGGCGACGGCGTGGTTTTGTTGATACCGAGGCCGGTTGGAGATGGGACGCTGGAACCGGTGCTTGAACGTTTTATTGTTCGTGGTGTGTTCGAGGCCGGTGTACAGGATCATGATGCAACGCTGGCCCTGGTACATATTTCCGATGCGGCACGACTCCTGTCAATCGATGACAGGGTTACCGCGATCAGGTTTCTGACTGACGATGTAATGTCCGCCCCACGGGTTTCGGAAAATCTTGCGGCCAGTCTCGGTTCGGAATTCAGATCAAGTGACTGGACTATAGAAAACGCAAGTTATTTTCGCGCCATCCGGCTGGAAAAGATGATGATGTCGTTGCTACTGTCGCTGATTATTGGCGTCGCTGCATTCAACATTGTGGCCAGTCTCGTCATGGTGGTGACTGACAAAACGACGGATATTGCGATTCTGCGAACACTGGGAATGGGCCCGAATGATGTTGTCCGAGTGTTCTTTATTCAGGGTGCGGTGATTGGTTGGCTGGGGGTCTTTTTTGGTGTTGCCGCGGGTGTTCTGCTGGCCATCAATGTTCCGACCCTGGTGCCTTTCCTTGAGCAGACCCTGGGATTCCAGATCATGCCAGGGGACGTCTACTACGTAACGGTTATCCCATCGATTCTGGAAGCGGAAGATGTGATCACAATTGCCATCGCGGCTTTCGTCCTGACCTCGCTGGCGACGTTGTACCCGGCCCGCCGGGCTGCACACGTTAATCCAGCCATCGCGCTCAGGTATGGATAGTCCATGAGCAGTCGATATGAATACTGGATTGGCCGCCGTTATGTGAGGTCCCGGAGTAGTAACGGTTTTATTTCCACGATCTCTGCGATATCCATGCTGGGCATCGCGATAGCCGTGGCTGTTCTGATTGTCGTCTTGTCCGTCGTAAATGGTTTCGAGCGGGAATTGCAGGACCGGCTGCTGGCAATGTCTGCACACGCAAGCATTGAGGGTTCCGATGATCGACTTTCAGAATGGGGCGTTTGGGCCGAGATAGCCGAAGCGCAGCCCGGCGTTGCTGCGGTCGCTCCGTTTATCACTGGCCAGGGGCTCCTTGTTTTTGGCAACAAACTAAGCGGTGCGGAATTACGGGGCATCGATCCGGCGCGCGAGGCAACCGTTTCCGGCGTTGGCGAGACGATGATTGAAGGTGATCTTTCGAGTCTCGAAGCCGGCTCCTTCAATATAGTTCTTGGTGTCGAATTGGCGGAAGAGTTGCAGGCGTCGCTGGGTGACAAGGTAACGCTGACGCTCGCCGAAGGAATTGTTACTCCGGCAGGTGTGGTTCCAAGAACCCGTCGTTTTACTGTCAGTGGAGTTTACCGGGTTGGTATGTACGAGTTCGATCGCAGGCTGGCATTCATCAATATTGGCGATTCGCAGAAACTGTTTCGAAAAGGTGATGATGTAACAGGAATACGCCTGGCGGTAACGGATATCTTCAATGCTCCGAGCATTGTTCGTGAGGCGGCGCTCGCTGGTGGTGGCGGTGTGCTGGTTAGCGACTGGACCCGGCGGCACATAAATTTTTTCCGTTCAATTCAGATTACGAAATCGATTCTTTTCGTTATTCTTCTGATGGTGATTGCGGTTGCGGCCTTCAATATTGTTTCGACGCTCGTTATGGTTGTTAAAGACAAGCAGTCGGACATCGCCATTTTGCGTACCGCAGGCGCGACGCCCGCAGATATTCTCAGAGTGTTTGTCACGCAGGGAACCGTGATCGGAGTTCTGGGAACACTGGCAGGGATGGTGCTCGGCGTTTTGTTGTCATTGAATCTTGAAGGTATCGTTCAGTTTATGGAATCGAGTTTTGGCATTAAATTCCTGGCGGCGGATGTCTATTTCATCAGCGATCTGCCGGCAGATTTAAGAATTTCGGATGTGCTCCGGATTTGTTCGATAGCACTTGTTCTTGCGTTATTGTCTACGCTCTATCCGGCGTGGCGAGGTTCACGCACGTTGCCTGCGGAGGCGCTGCGCTATGACTGACGCAGTCCTCGAGTGCAAGTCGGTTGTCAGGCGCTTCCGCGAAGGTGACTCAACGTTGGAGGTGCTAAGCGGCGTCAATCTGGCAGTCAATGCGGCGGAACGTCTCGCTATTATCGGCACATCGGGTTCCGGTAAGACAACCTTGCTGCAGATCATGGGCGGCCTCGATGAGCCAACTTCCGGAGAGGTTTTCGTTAACGGCCAATCGATGGCGCATACGAATGAGGCCGCGAAAGCCACGCTGCGCAATCAATACATTGGTTTTGTCTACCAGTTTCACCATCTGCTGCCGGAGTTTACGGCGCAGGAAAATGTCGCGATGCCACTGATGATTCGCCGTGTCAGCAAGGATGAGGCGCTCAGACAAGCCGCGGAGCTTCTCGACCGGGTCGGCCTTGGCGCCAGGCTGGATCATAAACCGGGCGAACTGTCCGGTGGCGAGCGCCAGAGAGCGGCAGTAGCGCGGGCATTAATCACGCGGCCAAAGCTGGTTTTGGCGGATGAACCGACAGGAAACCTGGACGCGGGCAATGGCGAACATGTCCTGCGACTGATGCTCGAATTGAATCAGGAACTCGAAACCAGCCTGGTAATCGTTACCCATGATCACTCGATCGCGGAGCGAATGGATCGCATTCTGGTCCTTGAGAACGGTCTATTAAATGACGCCAGTTAGGCGTTAACTCTGGCTGCGCGCGCGGCGCTTAGCTACATAGTCCGCGATCGACGCCCGCCACAATATATCAAGACCGATATAGCCTATTAGCGAAAGAATTGCGCCTAGCAGGACAGATCCCAGGAGCAGGGGCTGCCAAATATAAATGAAGCCATCAAGCAGCCATGCAATCGACAGTTCAAACTCGAACGGTTGCGGAGCTTCACCCAGCAATTGCTGCCCCACTTGAAACGCCAGGTAGAACATAGGCCCAATTGTCAGTGGGTTGGAGACCCAGACACTCGCGACTGCAATCGGAATATTGACCCTGAGGGCAATCGCCAGGAGTGCCGCCGTCAGCATGTGTCCCGGGAAAGGAAGGTAGGCTACAAAAAGTCCAGCGGCGAAAGCGGGCACAACCGTACGCCGCCTGATACTCCAGAGATTGGGATCGTGCAGCAGATGGTCAAATGGTGCCAGCCACCATTTGTCCCGGAACAGCTCGCGTTTCACCGCAAATTTTCTAAAAAAGCGTCTTGGCATTTGCGCGTGTAAGGGTTTCCATGACCGGACGGAATTCAGTGAGCGGCATCATAACGACAAACCGCACGGAAGCGGAACATGCTGATCTATGCCATAAGCCTGCTGGCAGGCGCCTGGTCTCTCGAACTGCTTCAGCAACTGCCGTCAACGCCGGTTCTTGTCTTCGGTCTATTCATCTGTGGGGCAGGGTACTGCTTGCCCGCCTTGCGTCTACCGTGCAGTTTCATCGCCGGATTTGCTGTCATGGGCCTTGCTGCCGAGGCGCAACTGGACGATCAGCTTGATGCAGGATTTCTCGGCGAGTCTGTAAACATACGCGCGAGAGTCCACGAGTTTCCGCAAATTGATGGTGAATCGATGCGACTGCTTGTGCGCCCGATTGGACGACCTGACCTGCCGCGAATTTTGCGGCTGTCTTGGTTTCAGGCACAAGCCCGCCCGGTTCTCGGCGAGGTCTGGCAACTCACTGTTCGGCTGAGGCAGCCGCGGGGGTATTCGAACCCAGGCGGCTTTGACTACGAAGGCTGGTTGTTTCGCCAGGGAATCGGCGCCACTGGCTACGTCGTCGGCGAGCAGCACAATTACGTGCTCACTGGGGAACCGGCATCACGCATCGACCGAATGCGAAGGCAGGTTGTCCGGCGCATTGCGGCAATTGCTCCGCACGATGATGCTGCGGCCGTGTTGATGGCGATCGCTGTCGGCGCGCGCCACGAAATAGGCAGAACTCAGTGGGACCTTTACGCGTCGACCGGTACCAGCCATCTTATGGCGATATCAGGACTGCATATTGGCCTCGCGGCCGGCAGCGCTTACGCAGTTTCATGGTTTGTACTTGTACCGCTATTCAGGCGCAGGAACCTGAGGAGCGTAGCGATCCTGGCGGCCATTATGGCGGCAGCCCTGTACGCCGGGATTTCCGGATTCGCGGTGCCGGCAAGACGTGCCTTGCTTATGGCGGTCATTGTTGCCATCGCGGTGCTGAATCATCGCCGCGTGATGCCGGCACAACTGCTGGGGATCACGGCGCTCCTGATTTTTCTGTCGGAACCGTTGGCAATCCTTGCTCCAGGATTCAAACTCTCA
>CAJQPR010000129.1 GCA_905480255.1 uncultured Woeseiaceae bacterium
CTTTGCGCTAAAAGCAGATATTCGTTAACTTTGTCCGATGAAAATACGAACACTCGCCTTGCTTGCCCTTTGCCTCCTGGTAGCCTGCAGTGATGGCAACGACGACAGCAGAGGTACTAATATCGAGCAATCAGTACGAGCTCTTGTCGCGCAAATGACACTCGAGGACAAGATTGCCCAGATGGCGGGTGAAGGCTCCGTCTTGCTTCCCGAAGGCGAACAATTCTGGACGGTTCCCGGTGTGGAGCGGCTGGGCCTTCCTCCGTTCAAGATGGCGGACGGTCCCAGGGGCGTCGGAACTGTCGAGGGTGCGACGACGTTTCCCGTGGGTATGGCCCGGGGCGCCACATGGGATCCCCAGCTCGAGCAGCGCGTGGGTGCAGCCATTGGCCGCGAACTCAGAGCCGCCGGCGGTAATGTACTGCTCGCCCCGACCATCAACAATCTTCGCCACCCGAGCTGGGGCCGGTCCCAGGAGACCTACGGTGAGGATGTGCATCATCTGGCGCGGATGGCGGTGGCTTTCGTGCGCGGCGTTCAGGAGTACGCACTGGCCAATCCAAAGCACTATGCCGCGAACAGCATCGAGGATACGCGATTTCAGGTGAACGTGACGATTGACGAGCGCACCTTACGGGAAGTCTACTTACCGCAATTTCGGGCCGCGGTAATTGAAGGCAAAGCTGCTTCGCTCATGAGTGCCTATAACTCGGTTAATGCACAGTTTTGCGGCGAGAACGAACAGCTGTTGAGGCAGATCCTCAAGACCGATTGGGGCTTCGACGGTTTCGTTCTGTCGGATTGGGTATTAGGTACCCAGTCTACTCTCGGCTCTGCTCTCAACGGCCTCGATCTCGAGATGCCGGTTGCGAGATTCTACGGAGATAATCTGCTGGCAGCGGTCACAGATGGCCGGGTTCCGGAATCAGTCATTGACGAGGCGGTCAGCCGGATGGTGCGCAAAAAACTCGAGTTCGGGCTCGATCGGCCAAGCGGGCTCGACGTGAGTGAGATTGGCAGTAAAGCCCATTTGGCCCTGGCGCGCGACGTAGCGGTCAATGGCTCTGTGCTCCTACAGAACAACGGGGGAGTCCTGCCTTTGAGCGCGAGCGCACACCCCCGAATCGTCGTTGCAGGCGCCCTGGCCGATATGCCCAATACCGGCGATAGCGGGAGCAGCGACACTCGACCGACCTTTGTGGTGACTCCACTGCAGGGGATTGAAGAACTTTTCGGCGACATGGTCACGATCGACCACATTGGTAAAGATGTACTGAATCCTGCTGATCTGGCACGGGTGCAAGCGGCAGACGCGGTGATTGTGGTGACCGGGCTCACCGCCGCAGACGAGGGTGAAGGGCTCATCGGTGCGGGCGACCGACTCGAGCTCGGTCTTTCGGCGCAACGTACCCAACTCATCAGGGACGCTGCCGCGGTCAATGACCGCACTATCGTAGTCCTCGAAGGTGGTGGTGCGATCACCATGGGAGACTGGCTCGCCGACATTGAAGCCCTGCTGATGGTGTGGTACCCGGGCCAAATGGGAGGTTACGCGATCGCGGATCTTCTGTTTGGGGAGGCAAATCCCTCCGGGAAACTACCTATCACGTTTCCAGCCAGTCTTGAGCAGTTGCCACCTTTTGATAACGAATCGCTCGAGGTGACATACCAGTATTTTCACGGTTATCGGTATGTCGATCGAAATGACTCGACGCCTGAGTTTCCATTTGGGTTTGGCTTGAGCTACACGAGCTTTGCGATCGAGAGACTGCGCGCCAGCCAGATTCAGGCAGGCGCTGGTGATGTGGTACGTTTCAGTGTCGACGTGAAGAACACCGGCACGCGCGCAGGGGCCGAGGTGGTTCAGCTCTACGTCAATTACCCGGGCTCCGTCGTGCCGAGGGCCGAACGCGAGCTCATGGGCTTTGCCAGGGTCTTCCTTGAGCCGGGCGAGACCCAAACGGTCGAGATACCGTTGGCTGTGAACCGCCTGGCATACTACGATGTCACCCAGGGAGCCTGGGTGCTCGAGGGCCTCCAGCACGAGGTACGCCTGGGTACATCGTCTCGAGACCTCCCCCTGTCCATTATGCTTTCCGTCGCTGCACAGCAGGATGTGTCTGTTGAGTGACTGCCGACGACAAGCTCAATGGTATACGCCAACTTAACAGCCGGACATTGATGGAATTGTCCCGCAGGCGCTAGCTGGTTCGGCGACGCACACTCACCTCAGGAATTTCCTCAGGCATAACTTCGTGCAAAAAGCGATCAAAATAGATGCGCTTCTCTGGGGCTTGATTGAAGTGGGATTCGAAGAAGCTATAGATGGCCAATACGGTCGACATGTGTTGCCGTAGTGGGTTCATACCAACAGGCAAGGGCCTATTTTCGCAGGGTAGGGGTACATCCTCGTAGAGTACACCTTGCTCTGGAGTACCCACCAGTTCGTGCCATGGTTCTTCCTCGGTATTGATATTTTTCAATACTGAATAACAACCGATGGAATCAGCATTTTCCAGCCAACGCAAAATGCCGGTATGCGCCGCGAACCCCAGGTGAGTGCCTCCGGCAATCGTGACGAGGCTGGATCGCTGCACCCTATCCAATACCGGTAATGCATGCACATCGTAGGGTACTAACGCGTCGCTATCCGCCGCCAGCATCAGGAAGGGGATGTCTACACTTTCGTAAAAAGTCTCTGAAAATGAACTGCTTGGCCCCGCGATAGAGGCAGCGGCTTTGATCCGTGGATCACGCCTCGTCGGATGATAGCTGACTAAGGTTGTTGTCATTCCGCCGAGCGAAATCCCGGTTACACCAATGCGACTCTCATCGAGATGACCCGATAAAACATGACTTTCGTCCAGTGACCAGGCGATAACGCTATTAAGTAAAAAACTCACATCGCCGGGCTGATTGACGACATCTTTCACCTCAGGGCCGCCAGGCGCATTCATGTTAGTCAGGGGAAAGTCCGTTGCAATAACGATATAGCCATTACTGGCGAGGTATTCGCTTAAATGCTTGCCGCTATATCGAGTTGAAGCAAAACCGTGGGAATAAATCACAAGGGGATGCTTACCCTCCGGGACTTCACCCTGGTCGTTTACAGGATACCAATAAGAGGTCTCAAGGATGCGCGCATCTGCACCATCAAAATCCTTGTTGGCTTGCGTTGGCCGATTGTCATCCACTAAGCGTAAATCTTCGCGAATAAAACTATAGTGGCGACTGGCCAACATATTCGCACTCTCACTCCCCTCAGCCAGAGGCTCAGGCTGTTTACCCAGGGAAAGAATGGCAACCCCGGCAACCAACACAATAAATAATGCAGCAACGATCTTTTTAATCACTGTTACATTTTCCTTTTTTACAGTAACTGACTGACACCCGCGAATTCATAGACGTAGGAAAGGGTGGCTACCTCGCTATACCCCGGCACCATGCCGGATTGGCCTGTGCGATTAACTCAGAACCTGTAACGCGCCTGCAGGGCAATAGAGCGTGGCCGCTCCGGCACGCCGTAGTAACTGTTGGAATTGGTTACCGGTAGGTCGTCTCTCCAAAGATACGTCTCTTCATCAGTCAGGTTTTTCCCAATCAGTGCCACCGTCCAGGTGTCGTCATTACTGGCCAGGGCGATACGGGCGTTGATGATGGTCGTAGCGTCGTGCTTGGTGCTCGGGTCAAGATCCAGGGCCGTGAAAAACTCATCGCTATAGTTGATATCCAAACCATTGACCAGTTCCATGGTGCTGCCCAGGGGAACGACATACTGGGCGAAAAGGCTGGCACTCCAGTCCGGCGCAAACACCAGGGTCTCGTCCTTCAGATTCTGGCCACCTCTCTGACCCGCTTCGACGATATTGCTGCCGTCTTCGAGCAAACAGCCGGGGTTGTTCGCCGGATCCATGGCTTGCGGGGTGGTACAGGTGGCACCGGTAAAATCATCATAATAGGCGTCCAGGTAAGCCATCGCGCCGCCAATAGTCAGGCCTTCGGACAACAGTATGCGACCATCCAGTTCCACCCCCTGACTAATCGCCTCACCGGCATTACCCACACGGAACACATCCCCGACCAGGGAACTGGTCTGCAGGTTGTCGTACTCCATCCGAAACACAGCGAGGTTCAATTCTGCAGCCCCATCGAGCAGACTCATTTTCGCGCCAAGTTCATAAGCGATAACTTCTTCGTCTTCGACCTCGAGTATCGAGGGATCGTTACCCGGTACAGGTTCTCCGACCGGTGCATTTGTAATTGGATGCACCAGACGAATCTCGTATCCGGCGCCGCTGTAGGACTCATCAAAACCGCCACCCTTGAAACCGGTGCTGACACTGGCGTATAGCATGGTGCTTTCACCAACGTCCCACTGGACGTTACCTGAGTAAGTCACCTTCTCTTCTTCGCGGCTAAGGCCGGTAAAACTGTGCTGGCGCAGATCGGCAATTGAGTAAAAGTTGGCCGGATCGGAATAAACCAGGAGATCGGGGTTACTGCCGGCCCTGACCTGCAGGCCTTCGGAGTCTGTGGATTTATCCAGATCCTTGGTCTCTTCGTTATAACGCAGACCCAGCGTCAAGCGCACGGCGTCAGTGGCATTCCAGGTGCCCTGGGCAAAGACTGCCCAGCTGTCACCGTCCTGATCGAAGACACTGGGCACACCAGGGTCTGGTGCATACAACGCGCTGGTGCTCAAGGGTCCTGACTGCAGGAAATCCACGGTCTCGAGACGGCGGCTGATATCCAGTTCGTTGCGCTGGTAATAGGCGCCAGCAATCCAGTCGATCGTTTCACCGCCGGGTGATACCAGGCGCATTTCCTGGCTGTACTGTTCGTAGTCTTCCCAACGTGTACGGTGGAGAGACGGTGCGGCGGCGATGTCGGTATCGCCCGTCGACATCAGGTCGTAGGCCGAGTAGGCTGAAATCGACGTAAAGGTGGCAAAATCCAGGTGCCAATCGACTGTTAACGCAAACACGTCGGTGTCGGTGGATTTGCGCGTTCCCGCATCCCCGGCGCCCTTGTCGCGGTCTGAGACAACTGGGAATGGCACTGCGCCGGCAAAGTTCTGCTGGCCGACGAAGTCCGACTGGTAGATCACCGTCTGGGTATTTTCACTCTGGAAATCTCCGTATTCGTACTTGGCATTGATCTCCAGGTTATCGCTTGCTTCCCA
>CAJQPR010000130.1 GCA_905480255.1 uncultured Woeseiaceae bacterium
TTTATGAGCAATGTTCCAGTCGCCACAAAGAATACTTTGCGACCGGCGTCTTCTCATTTTTTGCATATGC
This sequence comes from uncultured Woeseiaceae bacterium, assembly GCA_905480255.1. Classification (GTDB taxonomy): domain Bacteria; phylum Pseudomonadota; class Gammaproteobacteria; order Steroidobacterales; family Woeseiaceae; genus SZUA-117. The sequence continues at coordinate 71 of CAJQPR010000130.1, forward strand.
GCCATAAACGAATCCAGGAAACGGTATTTCGCCTCCTGCCGAATGTCGCCGGACGATCCGGATGGCAAGTAGACCGATACGATGTTGATACCGTCGAGTTGCACTTCGAGGTAACGCCCTTCATCGTCAAACTCCTGGACACCGAAGCTGCGAATTACCCGCTTCGGTTTTTCCTTTGTATAGATGGCCGTGCCGCTGTAACCCTTCTTGACCGCATCTTCGTAGTAGCAGTGATAGCCCTCCGGCCTGAAACATTCGTCAGTCAGCTGATGTTCCTGTGCTTTTGTTTCCTGGATGCAGACGACGTCAGGATCGTGTCTTGCCATCCATTCAAAGAAACCCTTCCGGGCTGCTGCCCGTATGCCATTGGCGTTGAGACTGATTACGCGTAACAAGTTAAATACTCCATGCGGTCAGGATATGAAATGTGTCTGCCCATGTACTTACAGAAATTAACCAAGCCCTGTGTCATACTCAGCAGCCTTTTGAGGGCGCCCCGAGCGTTCAAGCAAGCGATCATACCGAAGCCGAAAGATGCGAGCCTATAAAAGTGAATTTCTCGACCTGGCCCTGGAACTTGGCGTCCTGCGGTTTGGCGAATTTACTCTCAAGTCGGGCCGAATCAGCCCATATTTCTTCAACGCCGGTCTGTTCTCGTCCGGTTACGCAGCAGCCAAACTTGGTCGTTACTATGCCTCTGCCATCGCCGACTCAGAGGTCGAGTTCGATATGCTGTTTGGCCCGGCATACAAGGGCATCCCGCTGGCGACTCTGGCCGCGGCAGCCCTCGCGGAACATCACGACGTTGACGTTCCGTATGCATTCAACCGCAAGGAAGCCAAAGAGCACGGCGAAGGCGGCAGCATTGTCGGCGCGCCGCTGTCTGGCAAGGTGCTAATCGTCGACGATGTCATAACCGCAGGCACCGCAGTCAGAGAGGCCGCCCAGATAATTGCCGCGGCCGGGGCCGAAGTTGCCGGCCTGGTCATCTCGCTCGATCGCCAGGAGATCGGACGCGATTCAAGATCCGCGGTTCAGGAGCTCGAACAATCTTTGAAAATCCCCGTGGTCAGCATTGTCCAGCTTGAAGATCTCGTGGACATGCTTGAGGAATCATCGGAATACGCAGAATTTCTTGAGCCCGTGGTCAATTATCGACGCCAATATGGATCGAGCGAATAAATTGTTGTTTTTAGATGTTTTATTCGTCTCATTTACAGATTCCCGCGCGACCACTATGCTTAATTTTCGCGAACCAGTCCCTCTTCGTCGTCAAAAAATTGTGTGATACTCCCGTCATGAATTTCGTAAGAGCCTCATTTCTGCTGATTTTCTGCCTTGCATCCGCCACCGCAGCGGCGCAGCAGCAGCGCCTTTATCGCTGGGTGGACGCCGAAGGCATCGTTCATTACGGCGACAGTATCCCGGCGGAATATGCGGAACTCGAACGTCAGGTCGTCAACGAACACGGCATTACAGTCGATGTAATGGGTGCAAAAAAGACCGACGAAGAACTGGCCGAAGACGCACGCCTCGAAGAATTACGTGCAGAAGCGGCGCTCCAGCGACGACAGGATCAGGCGTTGCTCGCAACATACCTGACCATCGATGAGATCGTTATGCACCGCGATCGGCGCGTGGAACTTTTCCAGGCCCAGGCCCGCGTAACCGAACTTTATCTCAGGAATCTGCAACGCAGGCTCGAAACGCTGCGTGGCGAAGCATCTAAATTTCGTCCTTACAGCGACGACCCTGATGCGCCGATGATCGATCCAGACCTGGCTGATGACATGACGATGACCAAAGACACGATCAGCCGTCACGAGAATAACCTGCGCAAGTTTGAGGCAGATGAAGAGAGCATTGTTTCTCGCTTCGATGGCGACATCGACCGGTTTAAGAGACTGAAGGGCCTGAACTAGGACTTCGATTAAACTTTTGAAAAAGGCCGCGAATAGTGCGGCCTTTTTTATGCCTGGCCCGAATGGCCGAAGCCACCAGCTCCGCGGCTGGAGTCGTCGAATTCATCGACGACCTTAAACTCGACCTGCTCGACGGGCACAAACACCATTTGCGCTATGCGCTCTCCCGGCTGTATCTCGTAAGACTTTGAGCCACGATTCCAGATTGAAACAAACACCTGCCCCTGGTAGTCCGAGTCTATGAGCCCCGTCAGATTGCCAAGAACCAATCCGTGTTTGTGGCCAAGACCGGACCGTGGCAGCAGAACCGCAGCCAGACCCGGATCACCGATATGAATGGCAAGCCCGGACGGCACGAGCACCGTGCTGCCCGGCTCGACGGTCAGTGCATCGTCAATGCACGCCCGCATGTCCAAACCGGCGGAACCATCGGTAGCGTAGTGGGGCAATGGAAAAGCCTCGCCGACACGCGAGTCCAGTATCTTCAGTTCAATAGATCGCACATTCTACTCGTCAGTCCCTGACCATTATGGCGGGTAGTTCTGTTTTCGTATTTTCCGTTTCGGCCGCTTGGCCTTCCCGATATCGCCTGGCAATCAGTGCAACGAGATCTTTAGCAAGCACTGACTTTTTCGTCGTGGGAAACGATTGCTCGCCGTCCCTCCAGAAAACTTCGACCGTGTTGTCATCAGAATCAAAACCGCGATTTCTGCCGACCAGGTTGGCAATGATCATATCGAGATTCTTGGCTTCAAGCTTGCCAATTGCGTAATCACGAAGATTTTCTGTTTCTGCAGCGAAGCCTGCCGTAAACGGCCGGTCCTGGAGGCGCGCAACTGACGACAATATGTCGGGGTTCCTGGCTAACTCGATGGACATCTTGTCATCGGACTTTTTAATCTTTTCTGCATTGATATTAACGGCGTGATAATCGGCAACTGCCGCGGCGCCGATAAAAATATCAACGTTGTCGATGTTCGAATGAACTGCTGCATACATTTCTTTCGCATTCTCGACATTGAGGGCATCGATGCCATCGGGGGCAGGAATGCCCACGGGCCCGGTTATCAAAATCACCTTCGCGCCGGCCTTACTTGCGGCATCGGCCAACGCATAGCCCATCTTGCCCGAACTCCGGTTGCTGATGAATCGCACCGGATCAATCGCCTCCCGGGTCGGTCCGGCTGTGATCATGACCGTTTTGCCTGCGAGCGGCGCCTGCTCCGCATTTTGAACGGCAACCGGGGCACAAACTGCCTTAACGATATCGTCGGGCTCCAGCATTCGCCCGGGACCTGTCTCGCCGCAGGCCTGATCACCGACAGCAGGTCCAAGAATGCGGATGCCCCGGTTTGTAAGTTTTTCCCTGTTTTCCTGCACCGCGGGATTCGACCACATAACGTGGTTCATCGCCGGCGCAATCGCAATCGGCGCCTCCGTGGCCAGGCAAAGCGTCGTCAGAAGATCCGGCGCAGAACCGGATGCCAGCCTGGCCATTATTTCAGCGGTGGCGGGCGCAATCAGAACGAGGTCAGCCCAGCGAGCCAGCTCGATATGACCCATTGCCGCTTCCGCCTCCTTGTCCCAGAGGTTTGCGCGAACCGGCCTGCCGGACACGGCCTGCAGGGTTGTCTCAGTCACGAATTCCCGCGCAGATCGTGTAAGTACGACCTGCACGTCCGCACCGCGTTCTTTCAGGCGCCGAACGAGTTCAGGCGTCTTATAGGCCGCAATGCCGCCGGTAATGCCTAATAGGATCTTTTGATTGTTCATGCCGATAATCCCGCCACGGGGTTGGAAAGCTTAGCCCGCTGGCACCCTGAATTGCCAGCAAATCGCGCCTTCATGCGCTGATTTGCGGCTTGTATCACAGGCCCTTAAAGCTAGTCTCGCTATTCGTATCACTAATTCAGGGACACGGACCGTCCATGGCCACAACGGAAAATCGATCGCAACGCTTGCCGCGGACCCGGCTTCTGAGCGGAACAGCGGCCAGCTTGTCAGAAGCCGAGCTTCTCTCGATCCTGTTTCAACGGGGTCCCCGGCCGGGGGCCGCCATTGCGCTGTCTCGTCGCTTGTTGGGCCACTTTGGCAGCCTGAGGCGGGTCCTGAACGCGACACCGCCTGAACTTGCAGCAATTCGAGGCGTTGGCGATGTCAGGCTGGCGACACTGAAAGCCCTGCGGGAGCTGGCACGGCGCTATTTCGAGGAAACCCTGCCTGTGGGAGAGGCCATCAGGAGCCCCTCGGACACCGAGACATTTCTCCTGGCAAAACTGCGGGATCGGCCACATGAGGTGTTTTGTTGTCTCTATCTCGACAATCGCCACAGGGTGCTGGGCTTTGAGGAGCTATTCCGGGGCACAATCGACGGAACCAGTGTCTATCCCCGCGAAGTGGTCAAACAGGCCCTTTCTGTTAACGCTGCCGCCATTATTCTGGCGCACAATCACCCGTCCGGTGTAGCGGAGCCCAGCCAGGCAGATGAGCGCATTACGAAACGGGTCAAAATGGCCCTGGAACTGGTCGATATACGCCTGCTGGACCACCTGGTCATTGGCGACGGAACGACCACTTCGCTGGCGAGCCGGGGTATGATCTAAAACACTGCAAATCGCTCTTGAACAGGCGTGGCAAGGCTGGTATAAAGTCCCGCTCTGTGCCCGCCGCTCGCGGGCATCCTTTTGTAAAATCAGAGACTTGAAGAAAATGTCCAAGGTATGCCAGGTCACTGGGAAACGCCCACAAAGCGGTAACAACGTTTCTCACGCCAAAAATCGAACGCGGCGGCGCTTTTTGCCGAATCTGCAATACAAACGATTCTGGATAGAGTCCGAGAAGCGTTTCATCCGTCTGCGCCTGTCTCATAAGGGTCTGCGGATCATCGATAAACTCGGCATCGAGAAAGTCCTGGCCGACATGCGTGCCAATGGCCACCGCGTCTAAGCACCAGAGGGAAGACTAATGCGTGACAAAATCAAACTCGTCTCCAGCGCCGGCACCGGTCACTACTACACGACTGCCAAGAACAAGCGTCTGCATCCCGAAAAGATGGAGACAAAAAAGTACGATCCCGTTGTTAGAAAACACGTGATGTACAAAGAAGCGAAAATCAAATAGCAGAACAACAATAAACAAAAAAAAGGCCCGCGTAAGCGGGCCTTTTTTTGTCTCGAATCTATGCGACTACTTAGCGGACAGTTGGTATGACCGAAGACGCTCTGCAAAATCCTCTAACGATTTAATACCACTTGCCTCTGCCTCGTGGCACCAGTCTTTCAGTTGCTGGAGCAACTTCTCGTTGCTGACATTGGCTCCACTCCAGATCTCCGAGAGCTTCTCGCGAAACTCGTAAACCGTTTTCAGGGAATCGTGCTCCGAGAGCAAATTGCCCAGCCTCTCCATGGCGTTTTCATCCAGCAACGTCGGTCTGCGAATCAGCAGTTTCTTCGCCCGTTTGAATGCAGCATTTCCACTGGCCATCGCTTGTTCAGTCTGGAAAACCGGCAACGTGACTTGCTTCGTGTAGTCGCGCAGAACATGCATCCGGTTGACAATAATGGCCCGAAGGTTTTCTACGTCCAGTTCTGAATCCGGTGTCGGTTCGATAATCGGCTGCGGCGCGACGCGGTTTACTTTTGCGAGGCCAAACAGCGAGAAAAGCCTGATGTACAACCATCCAATATCGAATTCCCAGCGCCGAATGGAGAATTTAGCCGAAGTCGGAAATGCGTGATGGTTGTTGTGCAGCTCTTCGCCGCCGATCA
>CAJQPR010000131.1 GCA_905480255.1 uncultured Woeseiaceae bacterium
GTCTTCGCCAGCGCTGAATCGGAGCCAGACGAAAAATTATGAATCAGTGGCTAGCGCATCACTGAACGTTTTGCTGAGCCTGCGATTGATAACTCGAAGGGCTATGCTCTTGCTTGCACCCTGCCGTTCGGCCAACGCCAGCAAGTCATTAAATGACAGGAAGGTGTCGCCTTTACTGTCCTGCCAAATTAGAAATTTTTGGCAGAAGCCATCCAGACCCAGAGTCGGAGCATCGACCATTGCCTTACCACCTGGCCCCGGTCCACCAAACAAGATCATGTACGACGGCGCTATGTCGATCTCTTGCTCGGCGGCAGTCGCCTGAAAGTCGACTTGCCCGAAGTGCATCGTATCGTCCTGTGCATCAATCGCTGCATTCACTCGCTTAAGAGTTTCTGCGAACGCAAAGGGACTTTTGATTGTCACAATACCCGCGGGCTGCATGACATCATTCTCGAATGACATGACAGCCGATTCGGGAATACCTCGCATAACCGTTTCTATATCTCGCACGTACGCCTCGCGCAGCATGCTCGTTCTCTCAGGTTCAAGTTGGTAACGGGAAACTAGATAGTCGAATGAATTGTGAACGACCTTGGTTGAACCGTCCGCGCTTTGCTCAAAAGTTAGTATCCGCAACGGCAGGTCAAGTGCAGTCAACGGGTTCAACTTAATCAAGGCTGCTTCGAGTTTCGCGTCGGAGAACACCAATACGCGTGCCGGGGGCATCGGCGACTCGGCTACATGCGCCAAACGCGAGTGGTCAATATCGGCCACTGCCCGCAAATGTTCGGCACCTGCCAGATTCTCGTTCATTTGCTGAACGATCCGGTCAGGCTCTTCGTACCGATGTTGTTCGACAGGATCTGCGCCGCCGCAGGCAGTGACGGCGCAGATAACAACGATTGAGGTGCCAAAAACCCGCGATCGGTAGTTACTTGCCGACGCCACCGGTCGCCTCCGGTTCAAGTTCTGCGTTTAGCCGTGGCCATTCCTCAAACGTAGCCAAATGCCTGGCAACGGCTGCCTGGGCGGGACCGAATGCCCACATTTTCTGACCCATCCATTGGAGGTACATACCGGACTCTTCAGCCGCACGTTCATAAGGGTCTCGACGCAGATTGAATAGTAAAGGCGCATTCAGTTCCTCTTTGGCGCCAGCCCAGCCGTTATTCTGCACGATGAAGTGTGCCTTCCAGTCGCCTACACGAACTGCCTGCAAGGTGGTCCCTTCGTAATAGAAAATCTCTTTGCGATTGGATTCCCCGTCATTGGTAAACATATCAAGTTGGTTATAGCCATCAAGATGTGCTTTGAAGCCTTCGTAGCCTTTCAACATTTTTTCTTTGAGATCGGCGGGGCCACCAGCGGCAGCAATCAATGTCGGCATCAAATCCATACCATCAACAATGCCGTTGTTGACGGTACCAGCGGGAATGTGGCCAGGCCATTGAATCAACAGAGGCGCGCGTACTCCGCCTTCCCAAGTCGAACCCTTCTCACCGTGGAATGGCGTCATACCGCCATCCGGCCACGTCATGATCTCCGGGCCATTGTCCGCGGAAAAAATAATGATCGTGTTGTCGGCAATGCCGAGCTCTTCAACTTTTGCCAGAATCTCACCGACATGATCGTCAAGGTCTTTCATTACAACTTCTTGCAAGCCCCAGCCGTTCGTACCAAGCATTGCTTCGTACTCCGGTGAAAGATGCGACCAAACATGTCCGCGCGATGGGCAATACCAAGTGAAAAAGGGTTTGTCGTCTTGCACTGCCTTTTCAATAAAATTGATCGTGTGCTTGTTTACTTCGTCGTCGAGCGTTCTCATTCGCTCAATACTTAGCTGTCCGTCGTCCTCAATAGTTTGACCACCCTTACCATCCGATCTCGCATGAATCACATTTCGAGGTGCGAACTGATCTAGTGATCCGTCTTTCGGAAAATCGGGGTCCTCGGTGTATTCCATGGCGTTGAGGTGATACAGCCAACCCCAGTACTCGTCAAAACCGTGCATTGTCGGTAGAAACTCGTCCCTGTCGCCGAGGTGGTTTTTGCCGAATTGTCCGGTGGTATAACCCAGCGTTCTTAGTACTTCAGGTAGTGTAGGCGTCTCTGCATGCAGGCCGACGGGGCCTCCGGGAAGACCCACGGTATGCATGCCCGTTCGCACCGGATACTGACCGGTCAAGAACGCCGATCGCCCCGCAGTACAGGAAGGCTGAGCATAGTAATCGGTAAGAAGCATTCCTTTTTCAGCAATGCTGTCAATATTAGGGGTGTCGCTACTCATCACGCCATTGTGATAAGCGCTCAAATTTGAGATACCAATATCGTCAGTAAAAATAACAATAATGTTGGGTTTTTCCTCGGCGGCGCCCGCCAAAGAGGATAGTAATAAGAGGATTACAGCTGAACACAGCCTCGTGACAGAAATCATGTCGTTTCCTTTGAATTTTCTCGAAGATTGGTCTCGTATGACTCTGGATCACAACATACATGAAGTCGTTTTTCCATTAGACAATCGTAACGAAACGTATCTGGCTCTCGAGCGCAGAGGTGGGATTGCGATAGAATCGCGTGACTGTTAGCTCAAGTCGCATCCAATACCTTTTCTTGTATGTGGCAATGAGTTGTATCGCTAGAATTTTAGAAGTGATTGGAGAAGCGCTTGCACGTTGAAACACTCGATCTGCGCGAGGTGCTGGTTTTTCTGTTTGCTGCTGGCGTCATAGTGCCACTGGCCACTCGCCTGAAAGTATCACCAGTGCTTGGGTTTCTGGTCGTTGGGCTAGTGATTGGACCCTATGGAGCCGCGAGCTTCACGGACGCGCTGCCATGGCTGGGATATATCTTAATCACCGACCTGGAGGGCGTCCGCCTGCTGGCCGAACTGGGCGTGGTGTTCTTGCTATTCATGATTGGACTCGAGCTCTCGATCGAGCGGCTCTGGGCCATGCGGCGTCTGGTGTTTGGCTTGGGTGGGGCGCAGATCCTTGTAAGCGGTACAGTGATCGCCTTCATTGCAACCTTGTTTGACAATACCCTTGCTGCTGCGGTCATTATCGGGGCTGCCTTCGCGCTTTCCTCGACCGCAATTGTTATGCAATTGCTATCCGAAAACCGTCGGCTGGGAACAACGACAGGGCAAACCTGCTTTGCCATATTGTTGTGTCAGGATTTAGCGGTACTTCCAATTCTGCTTCTAGTTGGGGCCTTCGCAGCACAAAACGACGCATCGGCCATTCTCGCGTTCGCCCAGGCGATCGGTGGAGCCCTGCTTGCGGTCGGTGTCATCCTGTTCATAGGCCGATTGGTTATTCGTCCTATGTTTCGGTTCGTCGGCAGTACCGCCAGCCGCGAAATGTTTTTGGCGCTGGTTCTTCTGGTCATCATTGGCACCGCGCTCGCGACCCAGCAATTTGGTCTTTCAATGGCGCTGGGCGCCTTCCTGGCCGGTCTGTTGTTGGCAGAAACGGAATACCGACATGAGGTTGAAGTCGACATTGAACCGTTCAAGGGATTGTTGCTCGGCCTTTTCTTTGTGTCTGTCGGAATGAGTATCGACATCGCGCAGATTCAAGCCAAACCGTTCTGGTTGATCGCCTCGGTCCTTGGGCTGTATTTGATCAAGAGTCCAATCGTCTACCTCCTGGCAAGATTGTTCGATAGGTCTCGCGCGGAAGCATTGGAAGCAGGACTCTTGCTCGGTCAGGGC
>CAJQPR010000132.1 GCA_905480255.1 uncultured Woeseiaceae bacterium
CCAGGAGTACACGTTTGAAGATTGAAACCGTCATTGCCGCCAATCGCTTTGGGCTGGGTGCCAAACCAGGCGAGCTTGCCCGGATCGACAAGGACCCGCGTGCGTGGCTTCTTGATCAGCTCGACGGCCCGTCACGCCTGCCAAGCGAAATTCGGGATTTGCCGAATTCAGCCTCGGCACTGGTAGACGTGCAAAAAGTCCGTGAGATGCGCCGTGACCAGCGACAAACTGCTGACGACGAACCCGCACCGGATATCGTGCAGCAATATGGTGCAACCATACGCCGACATTACATCGAACAAACTGACGCAAGGTTTCGCGTGGCAGCAAAAACGGATTTCCCGTTTCACGAACGTCTTGTGCATTTCTGGGCAAATCATTTTGCGGTTTCGGCGGACAAGCAACCGATTCCGGCTGTGGCGGGGCTCTACGAAAACGAAGCCATACGACCAAATCTCAACGGCTCCTTTGCGGATTTGTTGCTGGCTGTTGAATCACACCCGGCCATGATCATTTTTCTTGATAACCAAAGATCAATCGGACCGAACTCGACACTTGCGAAACGCGCCAGCCGCCGCCGCGCTGATCAGGAAGTAGGCATCAATGAAAACCTCGCCCGGGAAATCCTGGAGTTGCACACGACCGGTGTCGACGGTGGATACTCCCAGCAGGACGTAACGTCGCTGGCGCGGGTAATAACCGGTTGGTCCGTAGGTGGCGGCAACCAGGGCCGGTTTAATGAAGGTACGCCGGGTAAGTTTGAGTTCCGTGAGGTCATCCATGAGCCCGGTAAGCAGACGATCCTTGGCCGAACCTACAAACAGGAGGGTATGAAACAGGGAATCGCCGTTCTTCTTGACCTGGCGACCCACCCATCTACCGCAGAGTTCATTGCAACGAAACTTGCGCGCCACTTTATTTCAGATGATCCACCGGCCGAGGTCGTCAGCGAAATCGCAGGCGTCTTTCTCGAGACTGGCGGCGCCCTGCCGGCTGTGCATGCCGCATTGGTCAATTCTAAAGCCGCCTGGAATGAGACCTTCGCCAAATACAAGACGCCGCAGGATTATGTGATTTCAGCGTTTCGCGCCTTCGACCGTGTTCCGGACAATGGGCGCTTTGTCGTCGGCGCACTCGACCTGATGGGTCAAACGCCGTTCCGGCCTGGCTCACCAGCAGGCTGGCCCGATACGGCCGAAGCCTGGGGCGGTGCAGACGCTCTATATAAACGTATTGAATGGGCAAATTCCGCAGGCCGCCTTGCAGGCGCAAAAGCGAATCCGGTTGCAGTTGCGGAATCAGTACTTGGGCCCGCGCTCGGCGAGCATACAAAAACAGCCATCTCCCGCGCCGAGAGCGCAGAGCAGGGAATGACACTATTCCTGGTGTCGCCGGAATTTCAACGGAGATAAGGATGATTACCAGACGAGAACTTCTTCGAAACGCGGGCCTCGGTGCATTTGCGGCCAGCGTGCCGGCAATCAGTTTTGCGGAGGCGGACACGGATGCCCGGCTTGTGCTGGTCATACTCCGAGGTGCTGTTGACGGTCTCGCCGTGGCGGCACCCTATGGTGACAGCAAGTATCGCAATGTGAGGGGCGAACTCGCCATCGACACCCCGGGCTCCACGGAGGGATTGCTGAACCTGGACGGATTCTTCGGCCTGCACCCGGCAATGAAGAACACGCATGATCTCTATCGAAACGACCAGGCACTTGTCGTCCATGCCGTTGCAAGCCCGTATCGTGAACGATCTCACTTCGACGCCCAGGACGTACTGGAAAACGGCTCGGAGCTCGCTGGCGGAATTCGTAATGGCTGGCTGAACAGGGCACTTGAGCCGCTCGGTGGGTCACTCGGCCAGGAATCCGCGATCGCAATGGCACAGAACACACCGCTCGTGCTTCGTGGTGGAAATTCAGTAACGAGCTGGGCGCCTTCCCGGCTCCCCGATGCTAACGTCGATACGCTGCACAGAATCGAGCAACTTTATGCGCACGATGAATTCTTTGCCGTTCGTCTCAGGCAAGCGTTCGACTCACAGGATATTGCCGGGAACATGGGTGGCATGGATGGTCAGCGGCGCAACAACGAGCTGCAACAGTGGAAAATCCTCGCGGATGCCGCCGCGAAATTCCTGACGGCTGCTGATGGACCGCAAATTGCTGTTCTTGAGGCTGGCGGATGGGACACGCATGCAAATCAGGGCGCCGCTGGTGGCTACCTGTCCAACCGGCTGACCGCGCTCGACGAAGCGCTAATCTCACTGCGTCGTGGCCTCGGCAACACATGGTCGAAGACTGTTGTCGCCGTCGTTACCGAGTTTGGCAGGACGGTAAAGGTCAACGGAACACGTGGGACCGATCACGGCACTGCCACTGCGGCGCTGCTGCTTGGTGGCGCTGTTAGTGGCGGGCAGGTGGTCGCCGACTGGCCCGGGCTGGGAAGTAACAATTTGTACGAGGGCCGGGATCTCTATCCGACAAGCGACTTGCGAGGCATCTTCAAGAGCATTCTGATTGAACACCTGCAACTCGAGGAAGGATTCGTCACAAGAGAAGTTTTTCCGGATAGCGCGTTTATCCGGCCGCTTAACGGCCTGATCAGATCCTGACGACTACACCTCAGGCGTTCCGGTCCATCCAGAGCGCCAGCAATTCGGCCTCTCTCTCCGAATCCAGACCTGCGCGCGTCGACTCCGTTCGATCACCCGGTAGTGTCTTCCACCAGGCTATCGTGTCGCGCGACGTTTCACGCGTCGGACGGTTGTGCAGGCCAGCGGCCGCAGCGCGACTGCCATCAACTTTCGACAATGCCGCAAATTCACCATTCGGGTCTTCCCATATTGGCAACCGAACTTCATGCTCATTGAGAAAGTCTGTACTGACCCAGGTAGGGATCATGTCGGATGCAGTCACCGCAAGGCTATCCTCAAGGAGATCGCCCATTTTGAAAGAGC
>CAJQPR010000133.1 GCA_905480255.1 uncultured Woeseiaceae bacterium
TTGAACACCGGCGGACGTTTCTCAATATTCGCCGCCGCTGCTTCCTTTTGATTGTCCCCGGCCATGACCGCCATCTGAAGTTTTGCCTCGAGCGCCAGCGTTTCTGCAACCTTTCCTCGCCAGGAGTCGCTGATCAGTTTCTTGATCGATCTGACGGCATCGGGGGATTTGCTCGCAATCTCCCCGGCTATTGCCAGGGCTTTGGCAAGCGGATCATCGCAGACGTCAGTTACCAGGTTCAATGCCCGCGCTTCGTCAGCAGCGACAATACGGCCGGTATAGGCAAGCTCCCTGGCCTTATCCTCCGGGAGGATTCCGGGCAGTGTCGCCGTGATTCCCATATCGGGGATGATCCCCCACTTTATTTCCATAATCGACATTCGGGTATCCGCTGCTGCGTATCGAATGTCAGCACCCATCGCTATCTGAAATCCGGCGCCAAATGCCGAGCCCTGTAATGCGGCAATGACAGGGACCGGCAAATCACGCCAGCAGGTTGCTGCACTCTGGAAGAAATTGGCTCCCGACTCCGTCCGCGGCATCATGCGCTCCCCAATCGATGCGCCAATACCCTCGCCGGCGAATGCCGAGATATCGACGCCGGCGCAAAAATCCGGGCCATCGCCATGCAACACCACCGCCCTTACGGACCGATCGCTGGCAAGCGATTCTGCGGTCCCAAACAATGACTCAAACATTGCGGTATCAACGGCATTTCGCTTTTCGGCCCGATTCAGCATGACGGTTGCCACGTGATCGCTGATCGAAACTGTTACGCGTTCACTCATTTTTTTCTCCCTGCCATCATGCAGATAAGGTACACCTGCCGTTGCTTAGCACGACCACGTTTCTGGCATTCACCTTGCAGCGAAACGAAACGACATTTCCGTCCTGCCACATCTCCGTCGAAATAATGTCGCCAGGATAAACAGGCGAACTGAACCGAACCTCGATGCTGCCAATCAGCGTGAAGTCGTAGTCGCAGACTGTTTTCAGAATCGCATGGCACGCGATCCCATAGGTACATCGCCCATGAAGTATCGGTGCGTCGAAGCCTGCTTGCCTGGCCATTGTCGGGTCGGCGTGCAGTGGATTTAGGTCACCACACAATCGAAATAGCAATGCCTGGTCGGGACGGGTCGGCAGATCACAGACGAGATCGGGATCACGATTTGGCATTCTGTGCCGCGAACGCACCGGCGTTGACGGACCACCAAATCCACCATCAGCCCGTGCGATCACCCGACTGCCCGCAGTGCAGACTACGGTATCGTCGCGCGCAAGCCGCAGCTCAGTCTCCAGCTCGATTTCCGCGCCTCTGCCCCTGCCCCGATCAAACACCGAAACCACGCGCTGGTTTGCCAGCAAACTCGCTGATGCTGGCAAGGGTCGGAATATTTCCATCGATTGGGAGCGATGCAGGATCTGGCGCATATCCACGCCGGAATTCGCGACAATCGTATCCGGAATAATCATGCTCGCCAGCGTGGGCAAGGTTCGCAAGCCCGCGTGTTCGCTTACGTAGGGTAACTCGTCTGAACTGAGGGGGTCGCTACCGAGCCCGACGCCAAGCGCATACAGCATCACGTCCCGTTCTGTGTAACTGACAGGAACATCAGACAGGACGGTCGATCGCAACGCTTCGTAGTCTAGCGGCATTTGGTCTGCTCGGTTCGAAGGGCAGGCATTTTAGGGGTGTGGCATGGCACCGGCAAGTTGTCATACGATTCCAGCACCATGAATCTCGACAATCCTCTTGTACTCCGCGCGGCGCATAAGTCTGAGGCATCGGCTATTGCGACGATGTCGAGGCTGCAGGTTGAATACGGGCTCAACTGGCGCTGGACGACGGCTCGCGTGAAACGCCATATCCGGGAAAAGGAATCGATGGTGCTGGTCGCAAGTATCGGCGGCGTTCTGGAGGGTTTTGCGATCATGAAATTTCATGATGAAGATGCGCACCTGTTTCTTCTTGCCGTGCAGCCTAAGGCACGCCGCACAGGAATCGGCCGGGCATTGGTGGAATGGCTGGAGAAATCCTGCAGAACTGCGGGGATTCAGCGCATTCGGCTCGAAGTGCGATCGTCAAACCGCGGTGCAAGGCTGTTTTATGAGCGGCTTGGATATCAGCTGGTAAGCCAGGTCGCTGGCTATTATGAACGGCGGGAATCAGCCATCGTCATGGCCAGGACTCTGACCGGAAACCGCTAGCTCGCTTTTTCTGCGAACCTCCAACCGAGCTTTGCCAGTGGCTGAACCGCCTGCCCGGCGCGTTCCGCATGAACGCTGGCAGCCGTTCCATCCCTGACCCGGCCCGCGATGCCCTGCAGGATGCCTGCCAGGCGAAAGAAATTGTAAGCAGCATAGAATTCACGATGGGCTATGCCGCCGGACCTCCCGGTTCGCCGACAGTAGCTGGCCACGTAGTCTTCCTCTGACGGAATCCCAAGTGCAGCCAGATCCTTGCCGGCAAGGCCGGTGCTGCCGATACCGATCTCCGGCATCTGCCAGGACATCAGGTGGTAGGTGAAATCGCCCAGCGGATGTCCGATTGTCGACAGCTCCCAGTCAAGCACGGCGATCACCCTGGGTTCGGTGGGGTGCACGATCATATTGTCGAGCCGAAAATCGCCATGTACTACAGACGAAGATTCATCGTCGGGAATGTTCTCAGGCAACCAGGCCATCAACTTTTCCATTTCGTCGATATTCCCTGTCGCCGACGCGACATACTGCTTCGTCCAGCGAGAAACCTGGCGGGCAAAATAATTGCCCGGTTTGCCGTAATCGCCCAGACCAATCTTCCCGGCGTCAAAATTATGCAGATCCGCAATAGTCTGATTCGCATTGTCATAGATTGCGGTCCGTTCATCCGGATCCATATCAGGCAAATGCAGGTCCCAGAAAATCCGCCCTTCGACGAATTCCATGATAAAGAAAATCGTACCAACGACTTCTTCATCGCTGCAAAATACGAACGGACGCGGCACCGGAAAGTCCGCGGCATACAGGGCGCTAATTACTCGAAACTCGCGGTCAACCGCGTGCGCGGATTTGAGCAACTTGCCGGGCGGCTTGCGGCGCATGACGTATTTTCCGGAAGGCGACTCAAGCAGATAGGTGGGGTTTGACTGTCCGCCACGAAACTGCCGAACTGTCAGCGGCCCGTGGAATCCCTCCACGTGCGACAACATGTAATCTTCGAGAGGAGCCGGATCGAAACGATGCATCTCCAGCACGTCTCTTGTCCCCGAGAACTGTTCCTGTCTTGAGCTCATAGCCCCACATGATACCGGCAAAAAAGACGGTGGCGAGTAAAGCTGCCGGGTTTATGAGATTGCTTCGTCGCTGCGGTCCTCGCAATGCCGTAAACGTCACATACGGAATATACCGTGAGGGGCCTCCGAGTCACGTGGGTTGTTGAGTGAGGCGGAGATTGCCTGGCCGAGGACCTTGCGCGTGTCGACCGGGTCGATGACGCCGTCATCCCACAGTCGGGCGCTCGCATAGTATGGATGCCCCTGCTTCTCGTACTGTCTTTTGATGCGACGTTCGTAGTTCAGTTTTTCTTTCTTGTCCCACACCTCGCCACGCAATTCCATGCCATCATTTTTGACAGTGGACAAAACGAGGGACGCCTGCTCTCCGCCCATGACAGAGATCCTGGCGTTCGGCCACATCCACATCATTCGGGGTGCATAGGCGCGACCGCACATCGCGTAGTTACCGGCACCGAAGGAACCGCCGATGATGACAGTAAACTTAGGAACGGACGCGGTCGCAACAGCGTTTACCATTTTGGCTCCATCTTTCGCGATGCCCCCCTGCTCATATTTCTTGCCGACCATGAAGCCCGTTATGTTCTGCAGAAATACCAGCGGAATGCCACGACGATTGCAAAGCTGAACGAAATGCGCACCCTTCTGAGCGGACTCGGAAAACAGGATCCCGTTATTGGCAACGATGCCAACCGGATAGCCATACAGGTGGGCGAAACCGCAAACCAGTGTCGGGCCGTAAAGCGCCTTGAATTCCTGGAACTCGGATGCGTCCACGACTCGCGCAATTACTTCGCGCACGTCATAGGGATAACGAAATTCGCGGGAGACCACTCCATACAGTTCGTCAGCAGAATACGCTGGTTCTTCCGGTTCACGGAGGGCAAGCGGAGACTTTTTTTGCCAATTGAGATTCGAGATCGATTCGCGAACCATGGCAAGCGCTTCCGTGTCATTTTCCGCAAGGTAATCCGTCACGCCGGAAATACGTGAGTGGACGTCTCCACCACCGAGAGTCTCGGCATCCACAATCTCACCCGTAGCTGCCTTTACCAGCGGTGGGCCGCCTAGGAAAATAGTGCCCTGATTTTTTACGATAATCGCCTCATCGCACATGGCCGGCACGTACGCGCCACCAGCAGTGCATGAGCCAAGCACGGCTGCGATTTGAGGAATACCCTTTGCAGATAGTCTGGCCTGGTTATAGAAAATGCGGCCAAAGTGGTCACGATCCGGAAAGACCTCGTCCTGAAGCGGCAGAAACGCGCCGCCCGAATCCACCAGGTAAATACAGGGGAGCCCGTTTTGTTCGGCGATTTCCTGGGCGCGAAGGTGCTTTTTGACGGTAAGCGGATAGTAAGTGCCACCCTTGACCGTGGCGTCGTTCGCAACGATCACGCAATCAATATCGCTGACTTGCCCGATTCCCGCGATGATCCCTGCTGCGGGAACCTCATCATCGTACTGCCCGTATGCGGCGAGCTGACCAATTTCGAGAAACGGCGCCCCGCGGTCTACGACCGACCGAATCCTGTCGCGGGGAAGTAATTTGCCGCGGGCAAGGTGTTTTTTGCGGGCGCGTTCACTTCCGCCTTCAGAAATCTTCGCGAGAACTGCCTTCAGTTCAGCCGCAAGTTTTCGATTCGCGACATCGTTCTCTTTAAAGTCATTTGACTCGACTTTTGCTTTGCTTTTTATCTTCGGCATAACCGTCGTCGCTGCATCCCTGTCAGGCGGTGGCGTTGAACAACTCCCGGCCGATAAGCATACGCCGAATTTCGCTAGTGCCGGCACCGATTTCATAGAGTTTGGCGTCGCGCATCAGGCGGCCAGCCGGAAATTCGTTGATGTAGCCATTGCCTCCGAGCGCCTGAATCGCCTGCCCTGCCATCCAGGTCGCTTTTTCCGCAGCCAGCAGTATGCAGGCGGCTGCATCGAATCGAGTTGCCTGGCCGCGATCGCATGCAGTTGCAACGTTGTAGACATATGCGCGACACGAGTTCATCGCCGTGTACATATCGGCAATCTTTCCCTGCATCAGCTGAAACGTACCAATGGCTTTTCCGAATTGTTTTCGATCATGCATATAGGGCATCACGAGATCGAAGGCTGAGCGCATAATGCCAAGAGGGCCGGCAGCCAGAACGATTCGTTCATAGTCGAGGCCACTCATCAGGATCGCAGCGCCTTTCCCTTCGTTTGCGAGCAGGTTTTCTTTGGGCACTCTGCAATCTTCGAAAACCATTTCACCAGTGTCCGAACCACGCATACCGAGTTTGTCGAGTTTCTGCGCCGTACTGAAGCCGGCCATATCGCGTTCAATAATGAACGCGCTGAGTTTGTTGCGTCCATCTTCGCCAGTTCCAGTCACTGCATAGACAAGCGAAACATCTGCTTCGGGCGCGTTGGTTATCCACATCTTGCTGCCGTTCAGCACGTAGGCATCGCCATCTGCGACAGCCGACATCGACATACCCATGACGTCTGAGCCTGCGCCAGGTTCGCTCATCGCAAGGGCACCGACGTGCTCGCCGGATATCAGCTTCGGCAAATATTTTGCTTTCTGGTCATCGCTACCCCAGCGGCGCAACTGATTCACGCAAAGATTGGAGTGTGCGCCATATGACAGGCCAACCGACGCAGACGCCCGGCTAATTTCTTCCATCGCAACAGCATGCGCGAGATAGCCAAGACCTGAGCCGCCGAGCTCTTCCTCAACTGTTATACCGAGCAGTCCAAGCGCACCAAGGTCCGGCCACAGATCGCGAGGAAACTGATTGGAAACATCAATCTCTTCTGCGCGTGGCGCAATTCTGTCAGCCGCAAAATCGCTGACTGATTCGCGCAACATATCGATGTCATCGCCAAGACCAAAATTAAAATCAAACATGGGAAACGTCCAGGGGAATTGCCTGCAGAACAGCAGCGATCATCCCCTTAGACGCGGGAAAAATGAATACCATGGGGACGGTATTTTTTTACTTAATCCGTTGTTTTTATTGTTTATTTCTAAATTCTGCTCAAATCGTCGATAAGCAGGGAAAAGAGCTCGTACTGCGAACTGATACCGAGCTTGCCGAACAGGTTTCGCTTGTGGACCATAACCGTGCCAGGCGCGATTTTGAGTTCCCTCGCAACAGATTTCGACGAATGGCCACGCAATAACAACTGGCTGATCTGGCGCTCACGCTTCGTCAGCACGGCCTGGCCAAAACTGTCGAAACATTCAGTAAGGCGTTGATGCACCTGGTCCTTGCCTCTGCTGTCACCGGTTCGCGACAACCATGCACGCCAGATTCGCTGAATGCTCGCCTGCACTATCGGCACAATCATTTCGAGACGCTGCAGATCAACCTTGGTGAACATTCCATTGCGTCGGCCGACGACCAGAACAACTGTGGTCTCCTTTGACACGGGAGTCAGATAGTCCATCTCATCCAGCAGGTGGGTTCGCTCACAATACTGCCGATAATATTCACTTGATCTAAAGCGATCCGGAAGCTCATCCCGAAAGCGGTAAAGGCCAGGCTTCCGGCATCGCAGGGCGAGCTGATAAAGCGGGTCAAGAAGATACGGTCCGTCGAGGTAACGCTCGAGATAGTGTTTTCGACCCGCCGGTTCCAGTGTGTGATGAAGAACGTCCGGCCGTGCGTTCTTATGGAACGCGATAAGGCAGGTTCCCTCGTCTTTGACGATCGCATCAATTGCAGAAGTCAGACCAGCAGCAACGGCCTTGCCTTTGGTCGAGCCAATGATTTCGGCGACGGCATCATGCCACTGCGGCGATTCGAATTTGTTCCGCATCGGCTTTCTTTACGGCGCCTGGTATAGCGCGGCGACCGCACCGCTCGGGTCTTCAATAACTGCAAACATTCCACCGCCCATTTCCTTCGGTCCCACCAACACTTTTCCGCCATTCGCCGTACAGGCTTGTGCACTGGCGACTGCGTCGGTCACGACAATGTAGATGAGCCATTGCCTTGGTAAATCAGCATTACTGCCCCTGGCGTGGCAGATGCCGGCAGCCGGTGTGCCACTTTCCGGCATGGTCATGTTGAAATCGGCATATTCGCCCATGTCGACGTTCTCGGGCTTCCAGCCAGCTACTGTCGCGTAGAAGTCCCTAAGGCCTTCCGCATCATCGACCGAAATATCAATCCAGCCAATCTTTCCGGCTTCATTCATGTCTGACATTGAAAGCTCCCGTTCTTAGTCGTTGTTTTCCTGATCTTCCTTTTCGAGTTCTTGCCATATTCCCCGGGCCCATTCACGAATCACCAGCGCCTCTTCCCACCGATCTGAAAGTTCACGGCGGTTCCCGTCAGTTATGGCATAGGGCGGTGGTCCAAGCTCGCACAGGAAAATCAGTGTGGCATCATCCGCATTGCGTTTGCGCCATCGCCGCATGCCTTCCTTCCACCAACTCCTGAAGATACCAACCCATTCCTGATGCTGTGGAAAACCGATCTGAATCTGCACCTGCTCGCGATTTGCCACTCGGCCCTGGAAACAATCGGACCGCTCAAGAATACTTTCGATGTAGCCCTGGTCCCGCTCACAAATGGGCTCGCGCATCTCGCGGTCGACAACAAAGTGCGACAAATCCGCACACAGGCGCATTTCCGGAACCAGGTCGATAGCCTGCAGGGTGTAATAAAGATCGTTCAAAAGACTGTCGCGATGAGTTTCAAACAGAACCGTTTGGCCCGCATCGTCCGCCTCGCGCATCCACTGGCGAATAACCGGCACCGCATCTTCGGGCCTGATCGGCATGACGCCACTGATAATGTTGACCGTTGCAGCGTTAAGCTCGCCGGCCAAACCGTAGAGAGCCTGCATGTCGCCAGTTTCAAACGGAAAGGCGTTGATCATGCAACCAAGGCCATATTCGGCATATAAAGGTTTCAGGCTTGAGAATTTCGGAATCTCTTCCACCGAAGGATCGATGCACATGCCATCGTACCCAGCTTCGGAAACCATGCGGAACGTTTCTTCATATGACCGTTCCGGCCGATCCGGGCTCCGAAGCTCCATCGCCCAAAAGGACTGAAAGATTTTGAGTTGTTGCATCGTGACCGGTCAGAATGACGTCAGAAATGACGCGGCGTTGCCGCCATAGACTTCGGCGTGTTGTGCTGCACGCAGAAAGTCTTTTCCTTCAGGCTCGACTCCTTCGTGATTGCCAGTCACGCGGCGCACTCTTTGCTTGTGAAAAATTTTCAGCTGCGCGCCCAGCGGTATAACCGCTGCAGGGTTATAGCCGAACATTTCACGGTGCTTTGCCGGCAGTCGATACCAGGGGACTGTCATGTCGTCGTGATGTGCGTTGTGAAATCCAAAGTTAAGGGTAAACCAGTTCGGCCAATCCCGATTCAGTGTATGCGGGTTTGAAAACGTGTGTTCCTGCTCCCATTCGAAATTTCCTTTGCGGGGGGGCTTCTCGAATTCGAATAACGTGAGGCTGTATGGATAATCGTGCTGCAGACTATCCATGAAACGCAGGATGGTCATCATGAACATATACGCTATCGCATATAGAACGGCGACTTTCGGCACGAAAACAAGCAGAGCCAGAAAGATGCCGCCCCGAATAATAATGACCTTCAAATTGCGACGCCGTTGATCCTTTCTTTGCGGAATGATGAATGACGTGAACACCATGATGAAATGCATGATCAGGTCGTGCGCCGGAATATAGAACCATTCAAGAAAACGGGTGACGCGCAGAACGATCGGATAGTCTTCGAAGAATTTTTCGTAGTCAAACCAGACCACATCGTCATTGTCGACGTGGTGCCGGAAATGCTTGTAGCGCATGTCTTCATAGGTGCCATATGCGGCACCACACAGCCAACTCAGGGCACGGCCCAGTTGCGCGTTACGGCGCATACTTTTGAACACCATGTTGTGGCCGCATTCATGGATCATGTAAGCCGCGATCGTCATACCGTGCCCGAGCAATAAGGTGGCTCCTATATTGACCAGCCAGCTTGACGAAAAAAGCCCAATCCAGCCCAGCGAATAGGCCGCCAGCGCGTAGATGATCGCTCCGCCGTGATAGCGAATGCCCTGAGGTTCCTGCAATTGAGACACGATAGACATTTTTCTTTTCTTTTTAATGGGTTACGAAGATTCGAATTTATTTTGGTCGATGCCAATCACAAAGAAGATAACCGCCTGCCGGGCCAGTGACAAGGCAGTCAGGCGGCTATGTAGGAATCGCAGGACAGTATTGTTAGCATAGCGCGCCATCCGGACCCACAAAGCCAGCACTTATGAACTTCGAGAACAAAGTCGTGATCGTGACGGGGGCCGCTCGCGGTCTGGGGCAAGAGTATGCGCGACAATTTGCCCGACGCGGCGCGAAAGTAGTCGCCTGCGATCTTCGCGACTGCACGGACACACTCGAGGTGATCCTCAAAGAAGGTGCCGAGGGCCTCGCATTGACGACCGACGTAACCAGCGCCGAGAGCACGCGGGATATGGCGGCTGCTGTGGTCGGGAACTTCGGCGGCATAGATATTCTTGTCAACAACGCCGCACTCTACGGTAGCCTGACGTTCGCACCATTCGACAAGCTTGATGAACAGGAGTGGGACGCGACGATGAACGTGAACGTCAAGGGCATCTGGCAGTGCTGCAAAGCAGTTCTTCCAGCAATGAAAGAACGCGACGGCGGTTCGATCATCAACATCAGTTCCCTGGCAGCCACGTATGGCATGCCTAACGGCCTTCACTACACGACCTCAAAGGCGGCCGTGATCGGAGCCACCCGGGGCCTGGCCCGCGAGCTGGGACGCTTCAATATCAGGGTCAATGCTGTTGCACCAAATGTCGTGAATACCGATGCAACAGGAGAAGTTTTCGGCGACAAACGCGACAAAGTCATTGATGTCACCCTGAGTCAGCAGGCTATTCGGAAACCGCTGGAAACAGAGGACATTGCCGGAGCTGTGTTGTTTCTTGCCAGCGACCTCAGCAAGCTGACGACCGGGCAAACCATTATGGTCGACGGCGGAACCGTTTTTCTTTAATTCGAATACTTTCAGGAAGCAGAATGAAACTTGTCACGGCAATCGTAAAACCCTTCAGACTGGACGACGTCAGGAACGCACTAAGTGAAGTCGGTGTCCAGGGCATGACCGTCAGTGAAGTAAAAGGCTTTGGCAGACAACGAGGGCACACCGAACTATATCGCGGCGCAGAATATGTAGTTGATTTTCTACCGAAGGCCAAAATCGAAGTCGCAATTGCTGACGACCGGCTGGATGAAGTTGTTGAGGCCATCATTAACAGTGCCAAAACAGGGAAAGTTGGCGATGGCAAGATATTTGTCAGTTCGCTCGACCAGGTTTGGCGGATCAGGACGGGTGAAACCGGCGACAGCGCGCTCTAACACATTTGCAGTATTCGTCAGAGCACGCTGACCCGCAATTCATCCTTTAGCTACGGCCCGAAGCAGAAAGCGTTCAGCTTGTTGCCATCCAGATCCCGAAAGTAGGCAGCATAGAAATTATCCATCCGAGGCCCTGCCTCGCCTTCATCAGTGCCGCCGAGCTCGAGCGCTTTGGCGTGCAACGCATCAACCTTTTCCCTGGAATCGACCGCGATCGCGACCATTACACCATTGCCGACAGTTGCAGGTTTTTCATCGAAAGGCTTGATGATTGAAATTGCCGGTGCTGCCGGGCCGGTTGACCATGCAATAAATCTATCACCTTCCATACCTCGACCTGCACCTATAGTGGCCAGCAACTCATCATAAAACTCCGCAGCTTTTTCATAGTTATTCGTGCCAAGGGTTACGTATCCAATCATTTTTTTCTCCTGTTAGTGGCCGCAGTCCGTACAATTTCCCACCGATCGAGTTTCTCTTCAAAACTCATCGATGCATATGCCGGGCTGGTTGATGGCAGCGTTTGGTAGTCAGGTGTATTGGAGCCCTTTTCGAGCGTGGGCGCAACAAAGCGACCATAAAGTTTTGCAGCAGTCTGACCGTTGAAACAGACAAGGGATATTTTCGGTTGGTCACTGAACAACGCCGCAAAATCATTAGCAGCTGCGGTGGAGTAGTCGATTGCAGAGTCCATGCTACCTGGCCTGACCGATGAAGCCAGCACATCCCAAACCGCAATTCCGTTATCAGTGAGAGTTTTCGTTCGAGTCGCATACGAGCGGTCTTCTCCCGCACCGAAAAGCTCACCTATGATTGGCCAGAACACGTTTTGCGGGTGACCGTAATATTGATTCTGTTCAAGGGACTTCCGG
>CAJQPR010000134.1 GCA_905480255.1 uncultured Woeseiaceae bacterium
TTATCCATCGAATAGTCAAACCTGGCGGTGACGCTGGTCTGCTCACGATTCAGAATTCCGGGGTGTTCGTTATAGTGCTCATGTTCGTCAGCAGGCAATCCGAAAAGATCGATAACGCCCGGCTCGGTGATTGCACGACCAAACTGATCGACTTCGCAAAGCGTGTCATTGGGCGGCGCCTGGAAGGGGCAGTTTTCGAAGACGTAACCACCCGTTGGAATGTCGGTGTCCTCGGAATACTTGATCCAGAAATTACCCTGTAACTTATCGGAGAAATCGACCTGCATGGTTCCGCGAAGTGCGTAGCCATCCAGTCCACCGATGTCCTGCCCGCTTCCGGGGAACAGTAAACCACCACCACCGGGCAGATTTGTATCGACTGACTCAATGTAGCCGTCCATCTCACTCCAGCGACCTGAGAGGCGCGCTCTTACGTTGTCGCTGAAGCTACCGCCAACCGCAAACTCAAGACCGGCACGGCCGTAGTCACCGGCTTCCGCCTCAACATAGCCGTTGGTATCCGCCTCAGACGCATCCTGACTGATGTAGTGAATCAGTCCGCCGGTCGCGTTGCGCCCGAACAATGTGCCCTGCGGCCCGCGCAAAACTTCGACGCGTTTCATATCGAACATCTGACCGCTGATGCCGTTAAGGGAACCGACATAGGCATCATCCATGTATACGGCAACCGGGCCTTCGAGGTTGTCGTTGAATGAGTTTTGCGAAATGCCGCGCAGATTGAAGATCGTCAGATTGGGCGACCACGCGTTCAATTGCAGCGCCGGAATCTGTTGCGTGATTTCCGTGAAATCGGTTATTCCAAGCGCATCAAGCTGTTCACCCGTAAATGCCGTAACGGAAATTGGCACGTCCTGGAGATTTTCTTCTCGTTTCTGCGCTGAGACCACAATCTCTTCCAGCACTTGCGCGGACCCCGTAATGGGCAATGCCACCACCGCGGCCAAAGTGACGAGCGAGGTACAGCTCGATATCAATTTGAGTTTCATTTCGTTTTCCCCCTGCGAATTGCAGTAATAACTTTAAACATAAACTATCTAATTACAAAAAGACGTTTCATTCAAACATTCAATTGGTCGAATTCTGTCGTTGGGCAATGATGCCCGGCAGAATGATGATTGCTGATATGACGAAAAGCGCCACACCGGTTGTATTGACGAGGTCGTATCCACCCCGCGTCAGAAGCTGGGCGGCAACGAATGGTCCAATCGCGTAGCCGACGAATTGCATCGAAACACCGTGTACGACGATGCGGCCCCGGTGATCAAATTCTGCGAGCGTCGCCAGCAAATACGGCATGCTCAGGTTCCACAGGAAGTTGAAGCCACATACCGCCACCCAAAAACCCGATGATTCCAGGTGTCCGACAAGCACGTAGATGCTTGCTGCACCGCCGAAGATGCCAACCATCAATGGAACCAGGCGACCGAACCGGGACTCAAACAAAACGGCGAGAAATGCCCCCGCAATGCCGAGAAACTGTGACGCAACCAGCGCGTTGGCGACAGCCTGTTCTTCCATCCCCGCATCGAGGCCAACCAGGAACAGGTAGGCCCAGACGATACCGATGGCGACGTTATATATAAGTATGGCTACAAGTGAGACATATTTGATCGTCGTTTTGTAGTCTTTCTCTTTTCCCGAATCGATGTGTGCCGCACCGGAGTCGGGCAGGAGTCGGATAAAATACATCGCTGCGACACAGAATAGTCCGAAGAAGATCAGCACACCGTTCATACCGACCATGTGATAGGCACTCGGCATGACGAGCATCCCGAGCGCACCGTATATCAGCACCCAGGTGATGATGAAGCCGAAGTTTCGGTCAGTGCGTTCCGTCAGCCCGGCCATGGTGAAGGTCAGGGAAATGAGCCCGCCAGAACCCAGTCCGGTCACAAAGCGAATGATTGCCAGTGTCTGCGGATCGGTTTGACCGACAGACGCGAAATTGCCGAATGCACAGATTAAGACGCAGGCGACGAGAAAGTTTCGCCAGGTGATGCGCTCGGAGATAAAGCTCAGGAGTACAGTTGTAGTCGCCAGCCCAAACATCTCGGCCGCAGCGATTTGCCCGGCCTGTTGTTCCGTCATGCCGAGATATTCGACCAGTCCCTGGATAAATCCCGGCTGCAAAATGAATACGCAGGGACCCACCACCGCGAGGAAAACAATCGCAACGATGCATTGACGGCTGT
Source organism: uncultured Woeseiaceae bacterium (assembly GCA_905480255.1). GTDB lineage: Bacteria > Pseudomonadota > Gammaproteobacteria > Steroidobacterales > Woeseiaceae > SZUA-117. The sequence goes on from CAJQPR010000134.1 coordinate 2,214, forward strand.
TGACGTCGATCGGTGTGTTCTTGTCGCCGGTCAGTGCTGCAAGCATTCATTTCCCCGGGGAAGCCCCGCCCCATCTACCGCGGGACTAGTGCGATGCACCAGATTGTATGAGTCTGGCTGAAACTTATTGATAATTCATGGTAATTTTTTGATAATTACACGCAATTCGACCGAGAACAGCCACTCAGCCATGATCCCTCACCAATCCGGCATTGTCAGCAGAACCGAACCGACGATCTCATATCCGTTCGTAACCGCACTCTGCGATGCCGTCGGCGAAGACAAGGAAATCGTTAAAGCAGGATTGCGGCACTTCGAACTCAACGGACTGGCGGCCGATGTCACGAGGGTGCCACTCAGGCGCTACATCGGTCTGTTCGAGTGGCTGGCCGCAGAACTTGATCACCCTTACCTCGGACTGGAGCTCTCACAACAGACCGGACCTGAGACACTTGGCGCGATCAGTTATATGTTTCTTGGCTCCCGAAACCTGGAAATGGCTATCAGGAATTTCAGTAACTACCTGCTCGCCGTCCAGGACAATTCGAGAATGTACCTGGGCATTGATGGCGAGTACGCGTTCCTTCATTACGGTGTTCTCGATCAGCGCATCACGCATCGCCGCCACGACAGCGAGTACTCGATCGGCTACGTTTGGCGACTCATGCAAATCTTTTCGGCAAACGCCATTCGCCTGACGATGGTTGAGTTCGAGCATGACAGGCCAAAAAAGGGCGACGGTCCCTTCCGCCGGTTTTTCGGCGCTCCCGTTCTTTTCGGGCGCCGCGCGAATCGCCTTCACTTTAGGACCGAGGCGCTCAAAACGCCGTCGAGGTCCGGCGATCCGCACCTCTTTCCTATCCTGGAAGCCCACATGCAGGATCTTGTGGCACGTGCCGAGCGCATTGAAACATTTTCCGATCAGGTCAAATCCCAACTGACGCATGCCGCTCTTGCCAAAGGATTGCGCGCCAGGGCGATTGCGACCCAGCTCGGCATTTCCGAAGCAACACTGCATCGTCGACTGGGCGGTGAAGGAACGAGCTTTAAACATCTAAGTGACGAGGCCTCGAAAGAGCTGGCGATTTTCCTGATATCGCAGAAGAACCTGCCTATAGCAACGATCGCGAGAAGACTGGGCTATGCAGAGACCGCCTGCCTGACGCGAGCCTTTCATCGCTGGTTTGGCGTGTCACCGAGGGCTTACAGAATCGCCCTTCAGGATTGATTCTTCGGTTCGGGATTACGGCCTGGGGATGGTGCCGTCCTCGATCCAGCCATCCAGAATGGCCAGCGCCGTTTCCGCGAATGCCTTGTCGTTGATATGGGCATCAATTTCAATCAGCGTCGCGGGTGCTTTGACACGGTCACGAATCGTCGCGGCGAATGCAGCGAGTCCGTCTTCGGAGCGGAACGGACCGCCTTCCTTGTCCCATTCATCGATGCCTCGCAATGGCATGATGAATGCTGTCGGCCCTTTGGCCATCATCACTTTCTTCGCGATGACTTTTGCCGCAGCGACGCGTTCTTCGACGTTGAACTTGGCGCAGGCGATGAATCGGTTATGGATATGGAATTCCCGATCCGCGAATTGCTCCGGCACATCCTTCCAGGTAGCCAGGTCCACCAGCGTTACCCCACCGGGCGCGACAATCTGCGGCACTCCTGCACTACCGGCACCTTCAAGGCGATCGGCCCCTGCTGATATGGGAGATTCAAAAAGATGGTCACTGACCTCGACCAGGGAAAAATCCATGACTGCAGCGAACGCACCTTTCCTTGCCAGCGACTCCATAGCGCGACCACCCAGCCCGGTCGTGTGAAATACGGCAAGCTCGAATCCGCGCGCTTCAATTTCAGGTTTGAGATGAACCATGTACTTGAGTGTCGAGCTTCCCAAAGACGTCATGCCAATCAATGGCCTTACTTCACTCGACTGATCCCGGCCGGCAACCGCGCCAACCACTGCGCCGGCTCCCTGGCTGAGAACCGAGCGCGACACTGAATTCAGGCCATAGAGACCGCCGGGCCAAAGCAACATCAATACGTCTGCCGGTAAGCGCTCCGGCGGTATCATCGCAGAAGACGCGATCGTCGAAACAATTATCTTCGGTGCGCCCAATGGCAGTGCGTCGGCAACGTCGAGCGCAAGATCCGTAGCCATAGATCCACCAATCGCCAGCATCGCATCAATTGCGCCTTGCTCATGCATTTTCGCCGTCAGCGCGCGGGCACCTTTGGCCTGGCTGACCATAGCCTTGTGCTCGCCGCCAAGCGCGATGATGTCCGCGTTGGTAGTGCCTGCAGCTTCGGCAACATCGTGTTTGGTGTAGTCCGGAGTAAACGGTGGGTCGCCGAGCACGCCCACATCCATGACAAGACCTTCGCCGCCGGCTTTTTCCACGCGCGACTTCAGGTAGAGCAGCTCATCGCCTTTCGTGTCGGCAGTACCGATGATCAGAATCTTGGGATTTTCCGCCATGCTCGTTTTCTTAAGCCGCAGCCGTAAACGCCGAATCCAGGGCGGACAATATAGCGGCTACATGATCGCTTGTAATTACCAATGACGGCGAGAGGATGACGTTGTTACCGGAAATTCGAACCATGACGCCATCCTGGTAGGCAGTTTGCAGCACTGTTTCCATCTTATCCTTTCCCAGGGGCTGTTTCGTTTCCCGGTCAGCAACCAGTTCGAGGGCGATCATGAGACCCTTGCCCCTGACGTCGCCGATCAATGAGTGTTGTTCCTGCAGTTTCCGGCAACCGGCGATAAGTTCGTCGCCGCGGAGAGCTGCATTGCCGGCAACGTCAGACTTATCTATTTCGCTGAGCGTTGCCAGGGCTGCTGCGGCGCCGACCGGATGCGCAGAATAGGTATAGCCATGACCAATCGAACCGAAACCATCCCGATTTTCCTCAAACGCATTTACGACCTTCTCGGAGATCATCGTCGCTCCGAACGGGAAATAACCGTTGGTAATGCCCTTGGCAATGCAAGCCAGGTCGGGTTTCACGCCCCACAAACGTGATCCTGTCCAGGCCCCGGTGCGACCAAACGCCGTTATCACCTCATCGGCAATCAGCAATACACCATGCCGGTCGCATATATCGCGAACCATCGGCATGAAGCTTTCGTGCGGCACGATAACGCCACCGGCACCGAGCACCGGTTCCATGATGAATGCAGCGACAGTATCGGGGCTCTGAAATTTGATCTCCGCTTCAAGCATGGAGGCACAAAGCTCCGCAAGTCTTGCCGGGTCGGATTCATCAAACGGGTTGCGATACGGCCATGGCGCCGGAATATGGAAACAGCCGGGCAACATGGGTTCATAGTTGCGGCGAAACTTGGCACTGCCATTGACGGACGCGCCACCGAAGTGGGTGCCGTGATAACCCTGGCGCAGACTGATGAACTTGGTTCGGTCAAGCTCGCCGCGAATCCTGTGATATTGGCGCGCCAGGCGTAGCGCAGTTTCAACGGCGTCCGATCCGCCGGACGTAAAAAATGCGCGTACCAGGCCATCCTCTTTGAACCACTCAGTGAGCGCATAGGAAAGCTCGACGGCAGGAGCATTCGATGTGCCACGAAATGTTGAGTAGTAAGGCAGCGTAGCCAGCTGCTCATTGATGGCATCCTTTATTGGCTGGCAGGAATACCCGAGGTTCACGTTCCACAATCCGCCGACCGCGTCGAGCGCCGTGTGGCCGTTGACGTCGGTTATCTCAACACCTTCCGCCGAAGCAACCACGATCGGCGGGTGCTCCCGCATTTCTGCAGGATGTGCCATTGGATGCCAGAAGTGCCGGGCATTGTGCTCAGCGAAAAACTTCGGGTCTTGCATGATTCGTTATCTCCTCAACGTATTCCCGACGGGCTAATCAGCCGCCGTCCTATTCCGGACTGTCTACCCGGAACGCGGTTCGGCGCCCATCGCCAATGATATTTCGTTTGCGGCACGCATAACTTCAGGTTGCACCGATGCAATCACTTTGCGTTGCGCCCGCGCTGCCGGGGCGGCGATTGCCACAGTCCCACAGGCAAAGCCGTCACTATCGAAAACCGGCGCCGCTATACCGCAGACACCATCTTCAAACGTATTTCTTGCAACGGCAACGCCCTGTTTTCGAACAGATGACAATTGCCGTCGAATTTTATCTGCGCCGGTGACCGTATGCTCGGTGAAAGCAGGCAGCGCTTTTGAAAGCACCCGGTCTGTAATGGCAGGTCGTGCGAATGCAAGGTAAGCGAGACCGGACGCCGTTGCATGCAGTGGTATTGCTTCACCTTTCCCCAGCATTACGCGACTTGATTTAGCTGATTCCGAAAGGCCTACCGTAGCAAGGGACCCACCTGCATACAGTGAAAAATGCGCCGTTTCCCCGGTTACCGATACGAGATCATTAAGAACTGGCTGTACAATTGCCGCGACCGGGTTTGTTGCCTCACGCACGCGAGCGAGTCGCAGCAGTCCCGCTCCGAGCCGATATGAGCGGGTCGTTGCATCCTGTTCAACAATGCCGTGTTTTTCCAGCGCAACGAGAAACCTGCGGGTCGTTGCCTTGTTAAATCCCGACAACCGGGCCAGCTCACTCAGGCCGACAGACGGTCTTTGCTCCGAGAAGTAACTCAACAAGGACAACGCTTTGTCTACAGTTTGCACTTTCTGATTACCGATTAGTTTATGTTCCCGGTACCAAAGTCATTCTTGATGCGGGATAATGCATTTGCAAGCATTATTTGAATCATCGGTTCATTAAATGAACCGATAAGAATAATTTAGGAAATCCATTTATGGTGAACCAGGCCGACATCGACGCCCTGCGGGAAAAACCGCTCGAGCCTCGCCAACTATTGATTGGCGGAAAGTTCAGAGGCGCCGAAGACGGCGCAACGATGACGGTCACCAGTCCGATAGATGGCACTGACCTCACAACGATTGCGAAGGCCGGCCAACGTGATGTAGACGCCGCCGTCTTCGCTGCGCGCAGGAGTTTCGACGTTGGCGCATGGTCAGGCGCGGCGCCGAAAGAGCGCAAGAAGGTGTTGCTAAGACTGGCGGACCTGATCGAGAAGAATGCCCTCGAACTCGCAGTGCTGGGCGTTCGCGACAATGGCACAGAATTCAAGATGGCAATTCGCGCGGAACCCGGCAGCGCCGCCGCGACTTTTCGTTACTACGCGGAAGCTATAGACAAGGTATACGGTGAAGTTGCTCCAACCGGTGCTGAGCATCTCGGATTGATGCTTCGTGAACCGGTTGGCGTTGTCGGGGCCATCGTTCCCTGGAACTTTCCGTTGATGATCGGCGCCTGGAAACTTGCCCCTGCCCTCGCCGTTGGTAATTCAGTGATCCTTAAGCCCGCCGAAAGTGCGTCACTTTCCTTGTTGAGATTGGGCGAACTGGCGCTTGAAGCGGGATTGCCTGAAGGTGTCCTGAATATCGTAACCGGTCGCGGCTCGGAGACTGGCGAAGCACTGTCCTTACATGTAGATGTGGATGTGCTGGCATTTACCGGTTCGGGAACAGTCGGCCGCCGGCTGTTGGAATACTCTGCACGATCCAATCTGAAGCGGGTCTTCCTTGAGCTTGGCGGCAAGTCACCGAATATCGTATTTGCCGACACATCCGATATCGAAGCCGCAGTCGCGGGCAGCATTAATGGCATGTTCCGCAACTCCGGCCAGGTTTGTGTAGCGGGCAGCCGTTTGCTTGTGCAGAAACAAATTGCGGACGAGTTCACGGAAAAACTGATTGCCGCCGCAAGGGCGCTCGTTGTAGGCGATCCTCTCGATCTTCACTCTGATGTCGGGGCAGTATCAAATGCCGAACAGCTTGCGACCAATCTAAAATACATCGACATCGCCCGGAGTGAGGATGCGACCCTGGCGACCGGCGGAAAGCGCATTCTTGAGGATAGCGGCGGTTATTATCTCGAACCGACAGTGTTTACTGGCGTCCAAACCGATATGAGAATTGCGCAGGAAGAAATTTTTGGTCCGGTGTTGTGTGTGATGGAATTTGAAGACGTCGAGGATGCTGTTCAAATCGCCAACTCGACACCGTATGGCCTGGCTGCTGGTGTCTGGACATCTAACCTCGGGAAAGCTCATCAAATGGTACGTGCAATAAAGACCGGCGTCGTTCACGTGAATTGTTACGGCGGTGCCGACATCTCTCTGCCACTCGGCGGCGTTAAACAGTCCGGCAATGGTCACGACAGATCCCTGCATGCGATGGACAAGTTCACTGATCTGAAGACCGCCTGGTTTTCAATCTAACGGATATTTGTATGGACGGATCTTCCCCACTTGTCGCAAGACTGCCGGACGGCCCGGTGGACATCATTGGAGATGTGCACGGCGAAATCGACGTGATGGAGAGCCTGCTCGCTCACCTGGGTTACGATCAGGACGGCATTTCTGCGGACGGTCGTCGGCTTGTTTTCCTCGGCGATTTGATGGACAGGGGTCCGGACAGTCCGGCCGTCATCGACAAAGTCATGCGATTGGTCACCAAGGGAAACGCTCACTGCATTATGGGCAATCATGAGCTCAACTTACTTCTTGGCAGACCGTTGCCGGGAAATGGCTGGTTCATTCAGCCGAATCCGGTAGAAAAGCCTGGCGAGTTCAATTCAAAACGCGTCGACCCGGAAAAGATTGACGAATATCTGCGATTTTTCGCATCGCTGCCCATCGTATTGGAGAACGACTCACTGCGCCTGGTTCACGCATGCTGGCATCGTCCGTCTGTCGCGCGATTAAGGCGCGATGCCGTCCTGAAGAAATCAGTAACCGATTTGTATCGACAGTATGAGATTGACGTTCGAAAGAAATTGAATGATGCCGAGCTTGCACACATGGTCGATGAGGAGAATATGTTCTATTCGGTCAAGCTTGGAGACCGCGACTGGAAAGCTGAATTGCTTCCGGCGCACGCAGAAGCGGAAGTGATCGGCCAAATGGGCAACCCGATTCGGGTACTGACATCGGGCGCCGCACAAGTCGCCGAAAAACCATTTTTCGCAGCAGGACAATGGCGCATGGCGGATCGCACGAGGTGGTGGGATTACTACGAGGACGATGTGCCAGTGGTGATTGGACATTTCTGGCGCAGATTTAACAGTGCCGCTGAGCGAATATCAGGCGTGTTCGGCCGGGATGTATTTGAAGGGATTCCCAGCCATGCATGGATGGGCAAGCGAAAGAATGTGTATTGCGTCGACTACAGCGTAGGGCAACTTTATGCCGAGAGGCGCCGCAACGCAGATGCGGGCGACTTTCACGGCAAACTGGCGGCGCTCAGGTTTCCGGAGTGGGAAGTTCACCACGACGACGGCACTGTCATTCCTGTCGCGTAAGTTGTTGAAGCTCGGGCGTCGCAAAAAAACCGTTTCAGCAACTATCCCTTTCATCGCGCTGCCGGGCGAGACTCGTTCGGCCATTGTCGTAACGATAGGTGTAGAGGTTCTCGCCATTCTTGTAAAGACAGTGCACTTTCATCTCGAGACGGCTGGGGTGCTTCTGGCCGAATAACTCAAGCACATCTCCAACGCTCACACTTTCTTCATTGAAGCCAAATCGACGGTTTCGGGCCGGCGGCGCGAGCAACAGGTTCCACTCGTTGCCATCCTCGTCTGTCGCAATCAGGCGATCATGTGGATTGCCGAGTTTCAACTCGGTAATCGTCACCGTCATCTCCAACTTTTCTTTATAGCCACCCCAGCCATGGTGAGCCAAAGCGGTAGTCGCAAGCAGCAACCCGGCAGCGCTGGCAATCAGGAGCTGGCTGATATGTTTTTTCATCTATCGATATTGATCGTGACCGTTGCCGGCCCGTCTTCCCTAAGCCCATAATATTCAAGGCGAAACTGGTTGCTTTCGTACGCCGGGCCTCGCGGTGACCCCTCATGGATCTGGCGAATAATGCCAACGTTTCCCAATGAGAGTAGCTGCCCTGGCAGAAGTTCCTTGCCGGATTCCCTGAGTTGATCCCTTATCCACCTGACGACAGTAATTGGCTCGTACCATCCGTCCATCGTTCCGGATTGAATAACCGCGTCGTTTTCATCGAGAACCGCGAATTCAAAAGTATTTATTCTTTGCAGCCACGCCGCAGTTGGCTCGATCATTACGGGAGCGCCGGTAAACGACATTCGAGTCCCCATGTTCGCGACGATGGTGCCGTTAATCGTGCGTGTATCCGGGTCGTAGTAAGGATCCGGAACCTCGGCGAACGGAATAATTGCATCGAGCCCCGCCAGGATCTCAAGATCGGTTTCGGCATCGTTGATTGATGCATTGCCAACACGAAACGCGAAGTCGGCTTCCAGGAAGCCGACGACCGAATCTTCTATTTTTATTGCAGCGCCATCATCACGCAACATACCAGCGAGGATATAGGCACGAATTCCTTCTGGCGGAAACGTGGCAAAACCAGGCCCCGGATCATGGCCACCGGTCTTGTAACCAACAACCTCGCCCATCGCCGGTTCCATGATTTCGACCATCTCATCCTGCCACCGGTAAGCTTCAGCCAAAGGCATTTCATGCTCGAAGCCCTGCATCATCCGAAAGCTTACGAAGGCATCGGCCATCTGCACCAATTCCGACCTGATCTGCTTATCCCGAACGTCAGCGGCCTCGCCCTCCGGAGAAAAAACACTCCCGTCTTCGAAAACAATTTCCTGCAAATACATTGTGTATTGACGACGGCCCTTTTGGCCGGATGCAGTAATTTTAGAACCCACCGCAAGGCGATCGAGCGTTACGCCTTGCCGCTCCAACGTCGTTTTTGCACCCATCTCAATCAGCCAAAAGATCTCTTTGCCATTATCGGCTGTGTTTTTGATTAGCACCGATGCATGAGGGTTTTTGAATCGGACCTGCTCGATGACGCCATCAACAGTGATTATTTCCTGGGTGAAATTCGCGACTGTTGAATGGTGCGCATTTGCGCTGAAAGACAGCATCAGGATTAAAGCCAGGAATTGTCTCATTCGGATTCATCCTCGGTCTGATTCAGTTTATTGAACCAGTCGTAGTCAGCATCGCTGCACTCGTACAAAGGCATTTCAGTTTCATCGATGCGCTTGAATGGATAGTCAATGACAAACGGGCTCTCGAACAGGGTGTCATCAATATACGTCTGCCGCACATTCAGAGTATCACCGTCGAGCCAGATTTCTTCGATCGTCATCGTATCGGTCGACTGAGGAATGCCACGGGAGGTTCTTATATATCCCGACTCATGATTGCGGGTTTCAATAATCAGCCGATCACCTTCGTAGCGGCCAAATGAGGAGCCCATTTTTGCGAAATAGGTGCCATCAACGTTCTTTGTGCTCGGGGAGTCAGGCATAACGCTTTCATCGCCAAGCGGCACCATGCGCCTCAGGTCATAGAATTCATAACTAATGTGGACATGGTCATCTGCCTGATCGAATGCTATCCGAACATTGGGATTAGCCCATACCCGTGAGGTGCTGGCTGGCTCGCAGTAGAGGCTCGGGTCGTCCACCAGCAGATCGTATTCAGCCTGAATCGCGAGCGCCTTTTCCGTCATGACGAGTTCACTCTCGGCGGCACGACCGCTGAGCATCCATATGCCGGACAGGTCAGGTTGGCCGTTCGCGGCAGAACCTGCACTTATCAGGAGGAGGAAGAAGCCAGTCTTGATCATACTGTTCATACCTGTTGATTATAGTTATCGTTGCCTGAAGCATGAACCGGTATTCACGAGGCTGTTACGCAATATGGATGGAGGCAACAGGAAATCCCATAAACCACCATTTTCGGAGCTCACTGAGCGCATATCCGGACCGCGATCAAGGGCCTGGGACATCACTGATCGCGCCGCAAGGATGGAGCGCGAAGGCAGGGAAATAATACATCTCGGCATCGGCGACCCTGACTTTGATACGCCACAAAGCATAATCGATTCTGCCGTCCGGCACCTTGGCAAGAGTCGGACACACTACGCGCCGGTACCCGGGGAAATCGATCTTCGCGCGGCAATCGCGGCGGAGTATTCATCACGGACCGGAGATCATTTTGACTACAAGCAAGTAGTGATATTTCCCGGCGCCCAAACGGCACTTTTTGCGACCATGCTTTGTCTCTCCGGGCACGGCGACGAAGTGATCCTGCTGGAGCCTTTCTATGCCACCTATGAAGGCGTTGCTTGCGGCGGTGGCGCGGACTTTGTCACTGTGGCTTTATCAGAAGAAACGCATTTTGGTCTCGACGTGGAAAGGATCGCCGATGCAATTACCGACAGGACGAGGGTCATCCTCACTAATTCACCGGGCAATCCAACGGGCGCAGTATTTAAGGAAAAGGACTGGCGCGAACTTGCCGCGCTCTGCCTCGAAAAGAACATCTGGATCATCTCTGATGAGGTCTATAGCAGCCTCACATTCGACAGCGAGTACTTTTCACCGCTGAATATCCAAAGCGCAAGATCAAACGTAGCTGTTGTCAGTAGCGTTTCGAAATCACACGCGATGACAGGCTGGCGCCTCGGCTGGGCGATTGGACCGCCTGAACTCGCGGAGCACCTGGATACACTGTCCCAAAGCCTGGTATTTGGCGTCAGCCAGTTCACACAGGATGCGGTTACAGAGGCGTTGCTCAATCCTCCGGTTGAGGTTCGGCAAATGAAACGTAAATTCAGATCAAGACGAGACTGTTTGTGCGACGCGCTCGAAGAGATCCCGGAACTCAAAGTACACAGGCCGGGAGGAGGAATGTTCGCAATGATTGATGTATCGGCGCTTGGCTGTGACGGGGAGCAGTTCGCCGATGACTTGCTGAATCAGGAGGGCATCGCGGTTGTGCCCGGCTTTGCTTTTGGCGATTCAGCGAAGAATTGCATTCGCATCGGCTTTTTGCAGGACGAGGCGATAATTAAAAAAGCCGTCGACAAAATCGGGGGATTTGTCGACGGCTACAAAGCGTAGTACCTGGTCAAACGGCAATCAGTTTCGCTTCAGGATTGTCCGCTGATTTCTTTGAGCTTTCGGCCGGTACCTGCCAGTCGGAAGGCATATGACTGAAATCGAAGAATGGCTGTTGATCTCCTTCGTCGATTGCATCTTGTACCTGTTTGTAGAATTCGCCGCCCGCTTTGTCAGAGAACGTAATTTCAACTTCCTTCGCTTCGTCGTCCGTTTGCGGCCGCTGGCAATACTCAGGGAATGTCGTCTCTCCTGCATGACCTGACGCGTAGCCCTTCGCGAACATCTGCTTGAGTATGCCGAAGCCGTCGTTCTGCACAAGAACATTGCCGCGCGGGTGACCGCCAAGTGACTTCATGTGCGAAATGAAATTGTCCAAATCGTGGCAGTCATAGGCGACATGCTGACAAGAGTGATCGCCATGCTTTTCCGCAAACATCGAAACCTGAGATTTTTCTGCCCGGTCGATTCCCTCGATCAGCGCGATGCCAAAATCGCCGAAATCGATACACCAGATCTTCATGCTGCTGTTCGGGTCGCCCGGACGCGCGTCATCTATGCGCTTGATTAACGTTCCACCTTCTACCTCAATGTGAAACCAGGCCCATTTTTCGATGCTGCCAGATTCAACGGCATAAGCGACGTGATCGATTTTTTTGAGATGCGACATTCGGTCCTCC
>CAJQPR010000135.1 GCA_905480255.1 uncultured Woeseiaceae bacterium
TTGAAGTTGGCCAGAATATTTCTACATCAGGCGCTACTGTAATCGACGGTGGCGGGCGTACCTTGACGCCTGGTTTGATAGATATGCATACCCATATCACTTTCGAAACCCCTGCGGGGACGGAAGGGTTCAATCAATATGATTTCGGCGCTGCTGGCGCGATGGCTGCCCAGGTTTTGCGAGACAACATGCTGATGAAAGGCATTACTACCGGCAGGGATATAGTCGGTAATTCCAGGGGCGTAGCCAAGCTGATTCAACAGGGTCATTTGATTGGGGCGCGTCTCTATACCTCTGGTGGCGTAATGTCGCCAACAGGCGGGCATGGCGATTGGGGCGGTCCAACCGATACCGTACTAAATCAAGATTATGGCGCGATGGTTGAACAGTCTTACATCATAGAAGGGCGTGACTCGGTGATCGCAGCATCACGTCGGAATTTTCGCAATGGTGCGCATTTCACTAAGATTATGGCGGGCGGTGGTGTCTCCAGTCTCTATGACCCCCTGGAGATTTACGCCGCAACTCAGGAAGAAGTTGAAGCTGCAGTTGAAATAGCAAACGATTACGGAACGTATGTGGCGATTCATGCCTATCATGATGGCTCGTACAAGCGTTCCCTTGATGCCGGTGTTCGTTCTTTCGAACATGGGTTTCTTGTTACAGAGCCAACGGTAAAAAGAATGGCAAAAATGGACGACATCGTCTGGAGCTTTCAATGTTTCATGAGCGTCGCAACTTTTGGCGATTACGATGCCATGCCGGATTTCTTTACCCACGAGCAGAAAGTGAAGGGTGTGGCTGTTGGCAAGGGGGCAAGGAACGCGGCAGCCCTGATGCTGAAACATGATGTCTTTATGATTGGTGGCTCAGATATGTTCACTCCTGCATTCGGGCCAAGAATGAAGGAAGACATTACGTGCCGAACTAACATGGTCGGTTACCCAGCACCCCATGCGCTAAAAATGTCGACCGGCAATGCCGGCATCGTACTTAAATGGTCGGACGTGCTCGATCCATATCCGACGTACGACATTGGCACCATTCGCCCTAATGCATACGCGGATATTCTGCTTTGGGATGGCAATCCCCTTGAGAATATCGACCTGATTCTGGATGAAAGCAAACTGGACCTCATCATGAAAGACGGCAATATCTACAAGAATGAGCTTTAACTCTCGAAATCGTCGGTCGCGGCGACAATGCCGCGACCGATTAGGACCAAGGAAATGAGAAAAGTCTCAATAGCAATACTGACCGGAATGTTTGCCGCAATAGCGTCAGTCGCTCCTGCTCAGGATGTTTTGCCTACCTACGTTCTTATCAGCAACGTTACTCTTTGGGATGGCAGCAGTGAAACGTCAACGGGTGGCATGAACGTCCTGGTTGAAGACAAGTTAATCAAACAGATATCGGCTGAACCGATTAGAACCGCTAACGCGACTGTAATCGACGGTGGCGGTCGCACTTTGATGCCGGGCCTTATCGACATGCACACGCACCTCATGTATCGGTACGGCGTCCCTGCCACCAGAAATATGGATCCGCAAAGTCAGGGCGCGGCAGCTTATGAAACGATGCAGCTATATATTCGCATGGGTTACACGACCTTGCGCGATGTCGGTGGAAACAGCCTGGGACTCTCGCGATCCCTTGTAGCCGGACAAATAAAAGGTCCGCGACTTTATTCCTCCGGCGGCGCTATCAGCAGCATCTCAGGTCACAACGATTTGGGCTTGTTGACCGAAGACCCCAAGAGTGACGTATTTGGTAAGCGCGGCGACGTAAACGTTGTCACCGGTCCCATTGAGGTTCGTGAAGCTGTACGTAAGATTCTTCGCGGTGGCGGCGCTCAGATCAAGATCATGCCGGGCGGTGGTGTCGCGTCGCAATTTGACCCGCTAGAAGCAACGACGTTAATGGAAGATGAACTTCGCTCTGCAGTTGAGGCGGCAGCTGATTTTGGCACTTATGTTTGCGCACACGCGTACAACGATGTATCGATCAATCGCTTTCTCGACGCAGGCGGCCGGTGCATCGAACATGGCTTCTTAATCGAAGAAGACACGATCAAGCGAATGAAAAAGCTTGATGCGGTGATGTCCTTGCAGGCGTATGCCGCCTACGAAGTGTTTAAGGAGCCGGAGAAGATAGCTGGTTTTACGGCTGAAAATGCCAGGAAGGGAAGGCAAGTGAACGAGGGCGCGGATCGCATGATGCGTTGGATTGCGGAATATGAGGTTGATGCATTCGGCGGTTCCGATCTATGGCCCGACGCGCAGCTGGCATTGATTCCACAGGACCTTGTCGTGCGCCAGCGATGGTTTTCCGATGTTGAGATTCTGCGTCAGAATACGTCCAACGCAGGTCGTTGGCTCGCCAAGTCGGGCACCAAGAACCCGTATCGAGACGGGCCGCTTGGGGTCATCGAAGTTGGTGCCTATGCCGACATGATTCTCGTCGAAGGCGACCCGTTGGCCGATGTCGCGGTCCTGGCTGACTATGATCAGAACATCAGAGTCGTGATGAAAGACGGCGAAATTTTTCGGAACACATTGCAATAAAGACCGATGCTACGTCATTTCGTAATCGTTACGGCCACATTAGCGTTCACCAGCTGTAACGTTCAGGTCGACGGATCTGAGTTTGCTCACTCGCAGAATAGTGGAAATCGACCATGGACGCATGAGCAGTTTGACGCGAGTAGCGACAAGTTCACGTTCGCGGTCTTCTCCGACCTGACCGGCAACGAACGCGACCGAGTGTTCGAGATTGCCGTTGCCCAACTCAATTTGTTGCGGCCAGAGCTGATTATCAACGTTGGTGACTTGATTGAAGGTGGAACCGAGGATCTGGACGACATCGACGCCCAATGGGATTCGTTTGATGAACGCGCTGAACGTGCGCACGCTCCGGTGTTTTATGTTGGCGGAAACCACGACCTGTCGGGTGAGGTACTACAAGGAGCGTGGGAAGCTCGCGTCGGGCCACGCTACTATCATTTCGTGTACAAAAATGTTCTTTTCCTTGTGTTAGATACCGAAGACAATACGCCGGAGAGAACGCAGGAAATATTCGAGATTCGTCGGGCGGGTGTTGATGTCTACATGACCGAGGGGCCGGAAGCGTTTGCCAAAACGGAGTACGCTGAGCTTCCTGAGAGGAGCAGCGGCAATCTCACCGTCGAGCAGTCGGCCTATTTTGTCGATGCCATCAATGCGAATCCAGATGTTGCCTGGACATTTCTATTTATGCACAAGGCACCGTGGGAACGCGCCGAGGCAACGAATTTTGCAGCTATCGAA
>CAJQPR010000136.1 GCA_905480255.1 uncultured Woeseiaceae bacterium
TCGTCCCGCTTGCCGAGAAAACAGACACAACCCTCGACGACCATCTTTTACCTTTGTTTCGCAAGGGTTTCAATTCGGTCGTCTGGATTCTGGGAATTATCGTTGCCCTTAATAACGCGGGATACAACGTCGCCCCTATCCTCGCCGGTCTTGGTATCGGCGGACTGGCATTTGCGCTTTCTGTACAGCATACATTTGGCAATATCCTGGGCGGCTTGCTGATCTACACCGACGGTCACTTTAAGATTGGAGACCGTATACAGGTGCGAGGGCAGTGGGGTGAAGTCGATGGTGTCGTCAAGGATATTGGCCTCCGAACCACAACGGTAAGGACTCGCTATGAAGGGCGAGAGGTCAATGTTCCTAATTCGTTCCTGACAGATCGCGATGTCGTAAACGTTGAATCGGAGAGCGGCCGACAACTGTTCGCAGTCTACAAGCTCTCCCACGATACTACGGCGGAGAAAACCAAGGTCTTCCTAAAGATCATTGAGGACGCCGTTAAGACGACGGCGGGCACGAAGGAGATGGTTGTTACAGGCTTGGTAGCTGTCAATGAAATCGGGCAGGACGTTATGCTTCTGTACTGGATAGACGACGACGCTTCCAAGCTGAAAACCAGAACGGAAATCAATCTGAAAATTATCGAGGAAATGACGAGCCAGGATATCCGGTTCTCGGATCGCAGCATGATTACCTACAATAAGGACCTTCCATATTAGGCGGCGAGCAGCCAGGGAAGCTGCGCCGATCCCGGCACTCTGCATTGATTATGGAATGCGAAAGTTAGCCGGATGGTATTGTGATGAGGGGCATAACGCCGGATGCATCGCCTGACTTCAATGTAACGAGCATGCTCAGTAAAGCAAATGTTGTCTTGCTGTCCTGATCGGCGTCCGCAATATAGAACCAGGTGTCACGGTAATACACTTTAACCGATGCGTGTTCAGGTTCGTTTGCGGATGAACGAACATGAAACAACTGCCGCAGTGCGGCAGTGGCACGTGTTGACTCGTCATTTAAGTCAGTGGAATGAGACGCGTAACCTGCTTCGACATCTTGTATCGGCGCATCAACATGGCGGGAGAGGTGGTAAATCGCGGAAAACAACGACCGGGTAGCCAATGTCAGGGTGTTAGAGCCAGCCATAGCACCGAAACCCTGCCGCAGTCGGAGCGGCTGCCCATCACACTCGACGTCTAATGCATCGCAGACCACTCGATACGCCGGTGATTCTATTGCCTCCGGCGTTACCATCATAACCAGCGACAGGTCGGTTTCGCTTTCACCGGGTTCCAGGCCGATTATGAGTTGGCGATTTCTCTGCAATTCCCTCAAGGAATCGGCAACCATGAGAAATTGGCCGTAAGGTTCAACAGTCTGGTTTTCGACCGGCCTATTGTACAGTTGACTTGCCGATTCGCCGAGAAGAAGCA
Organism: uncultured Woeseiaceae bacterium; assembly: GCA_905480255.1. Lineage (GTDB taxonomy): Bacteria > Pseudomonadota > Gammaproteobacteria > Steroidobacterales > Woeseiaceae > SZUA-117. The sequence goes on from CAJQPR010000136.1 coordinate 1,437, forward strand.
GTACGCGTTCGATACTCCAGCCAGCCTGCAGCAGGAGTGCGATAGTTCTGAGATCAATTGGTGTCAGCATCTGACGCACGAACTTCTCGCCTGTGTTGGGCGCGTAAAAGACATTGGGATTTTCTCGAATATCGCCCCCGAGGCTGGCAACACCGCTGTTGCTTCCCGAGCTGAATGATCCCAGCAGGCCGCCGTTGACACCGCGGGAGAAACCGCTCGTAATGCTCGTTATATCGAGAAACAGGATCGGCTCGTTATATCGGTTTCGCACGATGTTAAGCAATAATTGCTGGGCCTCTGTTTTCTGAACAGCGACATTGTATTGAGGCCGTCCCGTCATAAGCACCTGGGGGCCCATCTGAGTACACCCTCCCAGCGCCGTCACCAGCACCATGATCAGAGGCACTCCGACGTGTAGTGACCGTGACTTAAACGCACCCAAAAGCTTCTTCGCCATTAGCTCCAAGATCAAGTATTGAGATTCGATGAAGTCGGATTTCATGAGCAGCCTGCCTAGGTTAGCTGGACCAATATAAAAGCCAGTTTACGCTGCTTTTCCTTCGTGTTGCACCTCCTCGTTCGCCACCGGCCACGTGCAATGACAGGATGGCACGGGTGAACAATCGTAGAATGCCAGTCGTGTATTGGAACTGGCGTAATTGGCATCTGCATATCATTCGACAACCGACAAAGCCCTATCGACCCGGTAGTGCGCGAAGCAGAGCGTCTCGACTCTTGCCGACTTTCGATGGCTTGTCCGTTAAGCAGCCTGCCATGCTATGGAAAGAGCGACAGGCGTGGGTGGAGACCCTGGCGACTGGGTCAAGTTTTTACGACAACGGGCCGATATGAGATCAGATCTGCCAACTCAAATGCTAGCGAATGGTTTGCTGAAACTCGTGATTAAACATGCTGCTTCTGGCCAAAACCAGCCGCTCAATTCCTGGAGTCTGAGTGTTCGCTCTACCCCAAAAGCAGCCGCTGGGGTAATATTTAGTCTGAGAGACTGCTTTGGACCCATAGCTGACGTCATTAACCTATTGCCATGAGCATTGGTTTAGGATGATGTGCAAGCCATTCAGATTTGCGCTAATTAAATATCACGCTGGCGTTAGCACCATTGGTTCCACACCTGCGAATACCCTGTACGCTACACTAGCGGAAAAAATAATAGGAACAGGCGATCATGGAGCTCTTCAAATCGTTCATTAGTATCATGGCCTACGCGTCACTGGGATTTTCTTTCGCGGCCGCGTACCTGAAAATCAACAAGGTCTGGAAAAGAAAACACATTGAGGAAGTTGCCAATAGTGTTTCCATAATGGGCAATGTCTTTGACCTCATTCCGCTAACGTTCTTCTCACTGAACTTTCTTTTGGTTGCTCAATGGCAAGGCCTTATTGATAGCGTACTGTGGATATTCGCAGGAGTGGTCTCCGTTCTCATTGGCTCCGGACTTTGGGTGCAGGGTAATCGAGGTAAATCGTTCTGGACCCGATTGAAGGAATCTCTGAAGCTCGAGAAATCCGAAATTGGCAATCTTGCAACCACTTTTTTTCGCCCGTCAGCTGCCGAAATAATTCTGGAAATTTTTGCCCGATTCGCATACATCGATCGTAATTTGGTTGCCCGAGAGCAGGAACTTATTCAGTTATTCGCTGATAAATGGCACATTGATATTAATTGGGAAGACCACAAGAAGCTTGCCGAGCTGGAGCAGTCAGTCGGTTTCGTCAAAACTCGAGAAACAGTGGCGCGTTACCTGAAAACTTCGCCACCGACAGAGCAGGTCGCACAATTGATCGATGTGCTGCACGCGCTCGTGAAGATTGATGAAAACGTCTCATCTCAGGAGGAGTTGATTCTCGAGGAAGTTCACAAATTTATGCTTGATTATATTGACGGTTCCGACGTTCAGGCAAATTACACTGTCATTGTCGCGCCACAGAACCGAAATCAGGATGCCGCTATCGCGACACTTCTGCCCGACGCGCAAAAAGTCGAAATTGCCGGCGGGTCCGGTTACCTGATCGGTTCGTTCTATTCGCAGGATTATGCCAATGTGATTTGCGATCAATACCGTGAACTTGGGTTCTTCACCATTGACCTCATGCGTGATGAGCCCGTAAAGATTTGATCAGATTCTGTGGATTGCAAATGGAGTTAATACGAGAAACTAATTTTCAATTTCCGAGAGAATATTTTCACGAAATTACATTGGGTGACTTTCGTAATTGATCATGATTGCGCCCAGAGCATGTCTGCTAATGGACGAAACAAGCCACCCGTGCGGCGGGCCAAAAGAGCGAAGAATTGATGATTTTCAACCTGAATGAAAGGGCCAGAATTGCCGTCATCGCGTTGCCTGTGATTGTTCTTTTGGTCGCCGCTTGCGAACCGAAGGTGGAACCAATGGACGCCAGTGAATTGACGGAGTTCGCGACGCGATATGCGGCGGCGTGGAGCAGTCAGGACCCCGTAGCATTCGGAATGTTCTACGCTGAGGAAGGGTCATTGACGGTTAACGACGGCGAGCCGTCAGTTGGTCGCGCCGCCGTAGTCGATACAGCCAGAGCTTTCATGACCGCGTTTCCTGACATGACCGTTAGATTAGTAGAGATACGCCCGGAAGGGAGCCGTGTTGAGTTTCATTGGCACTGGACCGGGACGAACACTGGTCCGGATGGTACGGGCAACGCGGTCGACCTAAGAGGATATGAGGAGTGGACCTTTGACGATAACGGACTGATAGTCGAGTCGCTTGGTCACTACGATGACGGTGAGTATCAGCGCCAATTGAATGCAGTTGCGGAAGATAATTGACAAGACTCAAGGTGCGCTTTTGGCCGAAAGCAGCCCCTGGCATCCCCCGATAGTCGGAATGGCGAGTG